>JAJXTK010000267.1 GCA_021783935.1 Myxococcales bacterium
CGTGGCCGTCCCAGAGGTCGGGGATGCGGCCGCGCTTCTCCTCGCCTGCCAGGATGCGATGCGCCTCGGCGACGATCCGCGCGGGGTCGGTGCCGACGAGCAGGTTGGTCCCCTCGGTGATGGTGAGCGGGCGCTCGGTGTTCTCGCGGATCGTCAGGCACGGCACGCCGAGCGCGGTCGTTTCTTCCTGCACGCCGCCGGAGTCGGTGAGCACGAAGCGCGAGGCGTCCTGGAGCTGCAGGAATTCGAGGTAGCCGAGCGGATCGATGAGCCGGAGCCCCTTGGCGGCGGCGACCCGCGCGCCGAGCGGGCCGGCCTCGAGGCGGGCCCGGGTGCGCGGGTGGACCGGGAAGACGAGCGGGATGCGCGCGGCGATGTCGACGAGGGCGTCGAGCAGGCGGCCGAAGGTTGCCGGATCGTCGACGTTCGAGGGGCGATGCAGGGTCAGGAGCGCGTAGCCGCGCGCAGCTAGGCCGAGGCGCTCGAGCGCGCCGGCGCTGCGGGCGGCCTCGAGGTGGCGTCGCACGGAGTCGACCATCAGGTTGCCGACGCGCTTGATGGCGGCGGGGCTCGCGCCCTCCTTGAGGAGGTTCTCGTCGGCGTCGGGGGAGGGGGTCAGCAGCAGATCGGTGAGCCGATCGGTGACGATGCGGTTGACCTCCTCGGGCATGGTCCGGTCGAAGGAGCGGAGCCCCGCCTCGACGTGCGCCACCGGAACGCAGGCCTTCGCGGCCACGATCGCGCAGCCGAGCGTGGAGTTGACGTCGCCGGCCACGACCACGAGCGAGGGCTTTCGCGCGAGCACGACCTTTTCGAACTCGACCATGATCCGAGCGGTCTGCTCGGCGTGGCTGCCGGAGCCGACGCCGAGGTGGACGTCGGGGGCGCGGAGGTTGAGGTCGCGGAAGATCGCGTCGTTGAGGATGGGGTCGTAGTGCTGGCCCGTGTGGACGAGCAGGTGCTCGCGGCCCCGATCCTCGGCGAGGGCGGAGAGGAGGGGGGCCATTTTCATGTAATTCGGGCGGGCGCCGACGATGTGGAGGACGGGGGGGGGCATGGAGGGCAGCCGAGTGTAGCGCCGCGGTGCGCGGGCACGGCGGGCCGTTGGAGAGGCTCACATGTCGTTCCCTGTGCCGACATTCGCGGGGACGGTCGCGCGCCTCCCTCTGTCGGGCGACGAATCAGGTGCGCCGCATCGCGAGCCACTGCCCCAGCAGCAGCCTGCGGAAGGGCGCGCGCGGGTCCGACACCAGGAGGCGCGTCGGTCGTACACCGTCGATTCACTCGAAGAGGAAGTTGTGACCGCCGAAGGCTTGCTTTCGGTCGCGGACCCATGCGGCGACGTCGCGCCGTGTCACCGGGTGCCCGGCTCGATCCGCGGTCTTGGCCGTGTAGCCCAGGGAGAAGAACAGCTCGAACAGCGTCTCGAAATCCCGATTCACGCCGCCCGGGTGGTGCTCCGAAAGACACACCTCGACCAGCCAAGTCGGTCGCGGGGTCGCTCTGAGAACGGCTGACGCGCCAGCGAGTGCGGCCCGCTCCGCCCCTTCAACGTCCATCTTGATGAACACGCGCCGCCCTTCGAGACGGTGTGCCAAGAGCCGATCGATGGTCGAGGCGGGAATCAGCTGCGCGTACGCATCCGCGACGTTGGCCCAACCGCGCACGAGCGATGCGCCGGTGGACCCGCCGTAGATGGGGATGACGCACGGCTGGTCCGATACCGCGAGCGGAAGGACCTCGACCCCGCCCAACGAATTGATCGTCAGGTTGCGATAGAGCATTCGCAAGTTTTCCGGCAGCGGCTCGATCGCGATGCAGGGCTTGCCGCGCGATGCGGCAATGCACGTGTAGAAACCGGTGTTCGCGCCCACGTCGACGAAGAGATCGACCGACTCGAGGTGCTCAAGGATGACGGCCGTTTCCTCCGGCTCGAAGTCGCCGCGCGCCATGGCGCGGCTCCCTACGAAGTCGAAGCCAAAGGGGGTCCGCTGCGGCTTCGACGCGGCCATTACCAACCCGCGGACCTCACGGTACAGTTGGGCGGCGAGCGGAGTCTTTTCCAAGACGGATCGGGCGACATCGCGAATCATCGTCTGTCCTTTAGCCTGTTCTGCCTTCCACCGCCACGCGCCGACGCTCGCGTGAAACTCAAACGTGCGAGCGCGTCCTGTGTCGCAGCGCGTGGGCTACATCGCGCACGACCTCGCGGCGAAGGAGCGCGAAGAGACCGGTCATTGCGACGCCGCATGCTAGCGCCGCGAGGCCGAAGCGCGGCCAACTCCACGCTCGCTGCTGCGCGAACAGCTGGCTCGCCAGCAGCCCGGCGACTGCCATCGCGACGTACGTCGCCGCGCTGCGCAGCCACTCGCGCTCGGGCGCCTGGCCGGTGTCGGCGAACATCTCGCGCAGCGTCCGCGCCAGCGCGCTCCCCGCGACGAAGCTGCTGCTGGCGATCGTCGCGAGAGGAACCCCGATCAGGCCCCACCGCCAGACCAACACGATCTGGAGCGGCAGACGGAAGAGTGCCTCGAGGAGCGTCACGCGGGAGGTCGAACGCACCTCGCCGGCGGCGATGAGGAGGCTGATCACGCTGGAGTTCAAGACAGCGAGGCCGCTCGCCAGCACGATCGCGAACGTGAGCGCTCTTCCGCCGAAATTGGACGGCCCGACCCAGACGGAGACGAAGGCCAGGTTGAGCGCGACGACCCCCGCGCTGGCGACCGCCATGAAGGCCCCCTGGTAGCGGCCGACCAGCCCAAAGAGCTGCGCGAACCGCACCCGCTTCCCCTCGCCGAGGAGATGCGACATCGCGGGCGACAAGGAGATGCCGATGCGGCTCGCGAGGAGCGAGACCACCTCGGAGGCCTTGCCGGTGATCACGAGCACGGCGGCCGCAGCTGGCGAGACGAGTCGCGCGGCCAGGAGCAACTCCACGCGCTGGGTTAGCGCGACGGCGAGTCGCACCACGAAGGTGTACCCCATCATCTTGCCCAGCACGCCCACCTCGCCTCGGGTTCCTGAGAGGCGAAGGTGCTGCCGTCGGGCGAACGTGACGAGGCGCGCAAGGTTCGCGGCGAACATGAGGACGTTCCGCGCAAGCAGGCCCAGAGGTATCGCGACGACCCCAAGTCCGCCCACGAGGCCGGCGACCGTGACCGCGACGCTGATGCCGATCGACACCGTATGGATGAAGCCGGTGGAGCCGATCAGCTGAAGCCCGATATTGACGGCCATGACTACGTACGAGGCGAGCGCGAGCGTCAGGCTGACCAGCGCGACGGCGAAGGCCATGGTGAGCGCGTGGGCGTCGCTCGACGACGTGATGTGGAACCAACCTGGAACCCAGCGGGCCACGGGGAGCGCGAAGAGTGGGAGGGTCGACATCGCGCAACCGAGCAGCAGGCCCGTGCCGATCGTTCGTCCGAGCGCTCGAGTGTCGCCCTCGCCGTAGCGGAACGCGGTCCGCTGCTGCAGGACGGTGCTGAGCCCTGGGTCGACGAGCTCGATCCAGCCGATCAGGTTCCCCGTCGCGAGCCATGCTCCGTAAAGGGAGATCGGAAGCAGTCGCAGATAGATGGGGACGAGCGCGATGCCCTGCACCAAGGTCAGCGCAATGTTGAGGTAGAGTAGCGCCGCATTGAGCGTGACAGTCCGCCGCCGTGAGACGCCGGGTAGGGGGCTTACCGGCGCCTCGCTCGGCGGGCACTCGCGCCCTGGGCTCGGATCCTTTGGAGCCAGTCGCGGTGCAGGGGTCGGGTCCCGGCCGCGTCCGCTCATCGACACTGAGTAGCGGGCGACGCCGAGGCTACGAAATCAGAGACTCGAAACCGTGCACGTCGACGACCGTGACCGACGCCGACGTCCTCACCCGTGCCACAAGGCCCGTCCATTCGAGTGCCGACATCGATCCCGATAGGAGCGCTCGGAGCCCCTCCGCGCGGCCAACACGTCCCTGAGGGCGTCGTGGTCGCATGACTCGCGCGCGAACGCCCTCGCGTCTCCGCGGCTACGACCGGGTCGAAGCCGCTCAGCGAGCTCGCCAGCTGGTAGGCCCTCGCGAGCGACGGCGCGACCGGCCGGCGCATCACTCCGCCGCCCGCTTCTCGCGCGCCGCGAGCGCGACGTCGTGATCGACCATCCGCCGCACGAGCTGCGGGAAGCTCATCTTCGGCGCCCAGCCGAGCTCGCGCTTGGCCTTCGACGGATCGGAGAGGAGCAGATCGACCTCCGCAGGGCGGAAGTAGCGCTGGTCGATCTTCACGTGCTCGCGCCAGTCGAGGCCAGCGTGGCCGAAGGCGAGCTCGAGGAACTCGCGCACCGAGTGGGTCTCGCCCGTGCCGACGACGAAGTCGTCGGCGGTCTCGTGCTGCAGCATGCGCCACATCGCGTCGACGTAGTCGCCGGCGAAGCCCCAGTCGCGCTTCGCCTCGATGTTGCCGAGAAACAGCTCACGCTGCAGCCCATGCTTGATGCGGCCGACAGCGCGCGTGATCTTGCGCGTGACGAAGGTCTCGCCGCGGCGTTCGCTCTCGTGGTTGAAGAGGATACCATTGACCGCGAACATGCCGTAGGCCTCGCGGTAGTTCTGCGTAATGTAGAACGAGTAGGCCTTGGCGACCGCATAGGGGCTACGCGGGTGGAATGGCGTGGTCTCGCGCTGCGGCGTCTCGACGACCTTACCGTACAGCTCGCTCGAGCTCGCTTGGTAGAACTTGCAGGGGTAGTCGAGCTTGCGCAACGACTCGAGCATGCGAAGGGCGCCGATGCCGGTGACCTCGGCGGTGTACTCGGGGATGTCGAACGACACGCGCACGTGGCTCTGTGCGCCGAGGTTGTAGATCTCGTCGGGGCGCACCTCGCCGATGATCCCCTGCAGCGACGAGGCGTCGTTCAGGTCGCCGTAGTGCAGGAGCATGCGGATCCCCGACTCGTGCGGGTCGCGATAGAGGTGCTCGATGCGGCCAGTGTTGAACGAGCTCGAGCGCCGGACGACGCCGTGGACCTCGTACCCCTTCTCGAGGAGCAGCTCCGCGAGGAACGAGCCGTCCTGCCCCGTGATGCCGGTGATCAGCGCCTTCTTCGAAGCGTTGCTCATGCCTTCCGCCTCTCGGCCTCGCGCCGAAGGATGTCTTCGCGGTTCGCCTCGTACCACCCGATGGTCTTGGCGAGCCCCGCGTCGAACGTCGTCGTCGCGGTGAACCCGAATCGCTCGCGCGCGCGACTTGTGTCGAGCATACGGCGCGGCTGGCCGTTCGGGCGCGTGGTGTCCCAGACGATTTCGCCCGTGAACCGCGCGAGCCGCCCGATCTTCTCGGCGAGGTCGCGCATCCTTATCTCGAAGCCGGCGCCGACGTTGACCGGATCGGGCGAGTCGTAGCGCTCGGCGGCGAGCACGATCGCGTCGGCGGCGTCGTCGACGTAGAGGAACTCGCGCGTGGGCGAGCCGTCGCCCCAGAGCGTCACGTGGCGTTCACCCGAGATGCGGGCCTCGACGAACTTGCGGATCATCGCCGGGATGACGTGCGAGTCCTCGAGGTCAAAGTTGTCGCGCGGGCCGTAGAGGTTGACAGGGAAGAGGGTCACGGCGTCCAGCCCGAACTCCTGGCGGTACGCTTGCGCCATCACCAGGATCGACTTCTTCGCGACCCCGTACGGCGCGTTGGTCTCCTCGGGGTAGCCGTTCCAGAGATCGTTCTCGCGGAACGGGATCGGCGCGAATTTTGGGTACGCGCAGACGGTCCCGACCAGCACGAGCTTCTGCACGCCGAGCCGGCGGCACTCCTCGACGACGTGGATCCCCATTAAGGCGTTGTCACGGAAGAACGTCCCGGGCTGTCGGCGGTTCGCGCCGATGCCGCCCACATGTGCCGCGAGGTGGAGCACGATCTCGGGGCGCTCCCGCTCGAACAGCGAGCGGGTGGCGACGGCGTCGGTCAGGTCGCATGAGGCCGAGCGCGGGACGATGATCCGGCCCGCGCGGCGAGCTTCAAGTGCTGACACGACGTGACAGCCGAGAAACCCGCTGCCGCCCGTGACCAGGACGCTCCGACCCGCGATGGCTGTGCGATTCATCCGTGCGTCCTCCAGGCCCATGGCCTGCTGATCCGCGCGTGGCGGAGCACGACCTCGTGGTGGATCGAGCCGCTCGACAGATGCGCGGCCGCGCACGGGCGTTCACCGCTATAGCGCAGCTTGCGCGCGCGGGTCGAGCCTCGCGGCGACGGCTGTCGCAAGATCCTTGCGCGGCGCGATGGATGGCGCGACAAGCCAGCCTCATGGGTGGTCGTGGCATCATGGGCTCGCTGCGCGCGAGCCCGGCGCACGTAGTGTGGCGCAAGGTCCGGGAACGGCAGTTCCTCTCCGAGTATGGCGCGCTCGCCTGCCAGCTGGTTCGCGAGCTGCCACGCTTCGGCGACGACGAGCTTCGCGCGGCGCTCCACGCTCGCAGCGCGCGCCGGTTGCCGATCGGCGAGCGGCCGGGCGTCCTCGTCGTATGCGCGCGTGACTGGGAGGCGAACGGGCTCATCCAGGCGTTCAGCGCGATCGGTGACGCTACGTTCCTCGACAAGCGCGAGGCTCGATCGCGCCGAGGCGGGCTGGCCGGGGCGTGCCTGGAGGCCGTGCGGTCGCGGGCCAAGGAGGGGCGCCCCGTCGCGCTCGCGTTTCTCTACGTCGACGGGCGCGAGCTCGCGCCGGAGGCCGTCCGCGCCCTCGGCGAGCTCGGTGTCTGGACGATCGCGATGTGCCTCGACGACAAGCAGCTGCTGCTCGATCGCCTCCCTGACGGCTCGCGAGGCGGCGTCCAGCGAGAGCTCGCGCGCGCGGTCGACGTGTACTGGACCACGTTCCGCGGGGCGACCGATTGGCTCGCGAGCATCGGCGCCCGGCCGTGGTACGCGGCCGAGGCGGCTGATCCGGAGCGGTTCCGGCCCGTCGAGGTACCGGCGCGCGACATTGACGTGCTCTGGCTTGGGGGTGGGTACGGCCCGCGTTTCGACTTCGTGCGCGCGCTTCGCGGCTACGGCCTTGAAGTCCAGGCCTACGGCCCAGGCTGGGAGCATGGGAGCGTTCCGTTCGACGAGATGATTCGGCTCTACGCCCGGTCGAAGGTGGTCCTCGGCCTCGGCGGGGTGGGGCAGGGGACCACGATTTCCTGCCTGAAGGGCCGCGACTTCGAGGTCCCGATGTGCGGTGCCGTCTACTTGACGAGCTACAACGCGGAGCTCGCTGACCACTTCGTGATCGGGCGCGAGGTGCTGTGCTTCTCGTCGGCCGTAGATTGCGCGGAGACGATCGGCTGGCTGCTCCGCAGGCCCGGCGACGCGCAGGCGATTCGCGAGGCCGCGCGGGCGCGGAGCCGCGCGGATCACTCGTGGACCAGGCGGGTCGAGCGCGCTCTCGCGTTGTTCCGGACGTGAACCTCGCGCCTCGAAGGCGGCCGGCAGGGAACCGGCTCGGCCGGCTCGACTCAGCGCGGCGGGGATCGAGCGCCACCCTCCTACCAGGCGATCGGCGACGACACCGTGCATAGCCCGCAGCGGGCAGGCGTCGCGATGGTCGCTAAGGGATCCTTGCTGCCACGGGTTTGCCGGCGGGCGCGCGCTTCTGGAAGTACGGGGCCTCGAGGAGCCGGTACGACAGCGCCGACAGCGGGAGCAGGAACGTAAGGCTCAACAACGTGTACAGCAGCGGGGACCAGGGCCCGCGCCCGAATACGCGCCCCATTTCGCTCACCGCTGTGAGCCCTAGATCGAAGTGCCAGAGATAGAGACTGTACGAGAGCCTGCCGAGCCAGCGCATGACCGGCGCCGAGAGCAGGTCCGCGATTGCCGACGGCGAGGCGACGACGTTCCAGACCGCCAACATGTACCCGAGGCTCAGCACCACCACCGACGCCGCCTCGATCTGGCGCCCCAACGAGAGGGAGCCGACCCGCTCGGTCATCATCGCCCGGCCGCACAGCGAGATCGCCCACGCGAGCCCGAACCCCCAGGAGCCGCGGAGCAGCCGCGGCGGCGGCACGCGGTTCACGTAGAGGTACGCGGCGATCATGCCCCAACCGAACTCCACGAAGCGCGCAGGGATGAGTCGGTCGACGCTCACCCCCGGGATTTCGCCGCCAAATAGCGCCCACCCGAACCGAAACGCGATCGACGCCCCGACCGCGACGCCCAGTGTGTCACCACCGCCCCGATCGGGTCCCACTTCCACCGGGATCACCGGGACCCAGGGACCCGCCTTCGGGTCGCCGCTCGCGTCGTCAAAAAGGAGCGCGCGGT
>JAJXTK010000268.1 GCA_021783935.1 Myxococcales bacterium
CCCCCAAGGACGGCCCGTCGGCGGGCATCACGATGTTCACGGCGATCGTCTCGCGCCTCACCAACTGCCCGGTGCGGCACGACGTCGCGATGACGGGGGAGATCACGCTGCGGGGGCTGGTGCTCCCGATCGGCGGCGTGAAAGAGAAGGTGCTCGCGGCGCACCGCGCGGGGATCAAGAAGGTCCTGATGCCCGAGCGCAATCGGCGCAACCTCGAGGACATCCCGAAGGAGATCCGCGACGAGGTCGAGATCGTCTTCGTGAAGAAGGTCGGCGAGGTGCTCGAGCACGTGCTCTTGCCGCCGGTCGTGCAGCCGCCGTCGATCGCGCCGCCGCCGCCGGACCAGGACGAAGACGAGGGGAAGGAAGTGCGGCCCTGAGGGGCCCCGAACGCGCGAACCCCTTGACCACTACCGCGCATTCGTTCAGTGTCGCCCGACCATGATCGAGGCCGAGACCAAGAGCGAGCGCACGGTGACCAAGGCCAACGGCAAGAAGAGGGGCTCGGGCGTGCCCGCGGGCACCGCGGAGGCCTTCGCGCGCATGGAGGCGAAGATCACGGCCGCGGTGGTCGACGCCGACAAGCTCGCCGGCTTCGAGGTCGCGAGCACGGTCACCGCGGTGCTCGGCGCGCTGCCGGCGATCCAAGGGCAGCGCGAGGCGATCGTCGGCGCGCTGCCGACGCACCCGATCGCGCTGCTCGACGAGCTCGAGGAGCGCGTGCTCGCCGCCTGGCACGCGAACGTCCTCGCCGTGCACGCGAACGGCGCGAAGACCGAGCTCGCGCCGCTCGAGGCCGAGGGCAAACGGCTGCGCGAGGATCTGCTCATCGCCGCCGAGCCGCTCGCGCACCGCGAGCTCGTCGATCGCCGGAAGCTCTCCGACATCCGCCTCGGCGACGCCCCGCTCGCCGCCGATCTCACCGCCCTCGGCGATCTGTACGCCTCGAGCTGGACGAAGATCGCGGGCAAGACGCCGGTCGAGAAGCGGGAGCTCGAGCGCGCCCAGCGGCTCGGTGCGGAGCTCGCGCTCGCGATCGAGACGCAAGAGCAGCTCTCGCACCTCGCCGAGCTCGGCGACGCCGACGAGGTGAAGGGCAAGGCGCTCGCGCTCGTCCTCGAGGCCTACGAGTCCTGCCGTCGCGCGATCGCGTACGTGCGCTGGAGCGAAGGGGATCTCGAGGCGATCGCCCCCGCGCTCAAGAAGAAGGTCGCGCGCGCCAAGCGTGCGCCGGGCGAGGAGTCGCCCGCGCCGCCGAGCGTCGCCGAGAACTGATCAACCGATCACCCGCGCGAAGAACCACCCCGCGCCGAGCAGCGCGAGGGCGACGTTCAGCGCGCGGGTCGCTCGGTCGCCGAGCCAACCTCGACGACGCGCGACGTAGAGCGCCGGCCCGGCCGCGAGCAGCGCCGCGAGCTGCCCCGCCTCGACGCCCGCGTTGAAGAGCGCGAGCGCCGACGGGAGCTGCCTCACGGGCAACGCCAGCGCGCGCAACGCCCCAGCGAAGCCGAAGCCGTGCACAAGGCCGAAGGGGAGCGTGAGGTGCCAGCGCCCCGCGGTGCGCGCGCGAAGATTCTCGACGGCGACCCACGCGATGGAGGCGGCGATCGCGGGCTCGACGAGGCGCGCGTTCGGGATCCAGAGGCCGAGGGTCGCGCACGCGAGCGACAGCGTGTGCCCGACGGTGAACGCAGTGACGGCGAGCACGAGCGCCTTGGCGCGCGGCCAGGCGAGCAAGAGGCCGAGCAAGAACGCGAGGTGGTCGTAGCCGGTGAGGATGTGCTCGACGCCCATCGCGAAGAGGCCGGGCGCGCGTGGCGTCGGCGCGATCGGCGAGGGGACGCCGGCCGCGGGGGGCGGCGCGGCGAAGGCGAAGCGCGGGTGCGCGCGCGACAGGAGCGCCTCGGGGGCGCCGGCAGCGCGCGCGAGGTGCCGATGGCCGAACGGCAGCGATGCGAAGAACTCGACGTCGCACTCGACCGACCGCGGCGGAGCGGGGCAGCGCGCGTCGAGCGTGAGGCGCAGCCCGTCCTCTTCGACCAGGGCGGCCTCGACGAGCGCGACGGGGCAGAGGGCGCCGTCGCCGCGCACCGACATGCGCGCGGCGAACGCGCGCGACAGGGCCGGGCGCGCGGCGTCGAGCTCCGTCGGCGAGATCGCGCCGTCGCGGTCCGCGTCGAGCGTCGGCACCGCGAAGGCGACGTCGCGGCGCGCGAAGACGAGCTTGCCCTCGACCTCGGCCCCAGCGATCGACCACTCGCCGCGCGAGAGGCCGATTTCGTGAGCGAGCGCGCGCGAAGCGATCGCGAAGGCGGCGAGCGCGACGACGGTCGCGAGCGCGCGCTTCAACCGTGCACGGCCTTGCCGAACGCGCGCATCCACGACTGCTCTTCGTCGGTGAGCGGCCCCTTGTCGAGCGCGTTGAGGTTCTCGCCGAGCTGCTGCGCGCTCGCGGGGCCGGTGAGCGCGAGATCGACGTCGGGGCTCGAGAGCTGGAAGCGGTAGCAGTCGCCCGCGCTCATCACCGGGCCGCTCCACCCCTTGGGCGCCCGCAAGAGCTTGCGCCACGAGGTGGCCGTGTACGCGAGGATCGTCGGATCGTGGCCGCGCTTCTTCGGGAAGATCTCGCGCTCGGCGCCCGGGTGCGCGGCGTTGTAGCGGATCATGAGCAGATCGAGCGGCGAGCGCGCCGCGAGATCGCCGGCGCGCGGCCGATTGTGGATGCTCACGCCGATCGCCCCGACCTTGCCGCTCTCGCGCAGGTGCAAGAGCTCCCGCTCGGTCGCGCTCGTGAGCGCCGCCCCGACGCCGACCCAGCCGAGCAAGTAGACGTCGAGGTGATCGGTGCCGAGCTCGCGCAGAAGCGCCTCCGCGCCCGCGCGCACGCCCCAGCCGAACCAGCCGACCTTCGCGTAGCCGATGACGGCGACCTCGTCGCGCCGCCGCTCGAGCGCCTCCTTGAGCGGGTTCTTCAGCCCCTTGGCGCGCATCGTCCAGAGGAAGGTGTTCACGCCCCGATCCATCGCGACGCGCACGCCGGCCTCGTCGATGCCGTAGTTGGCGGCGAGGCCGAGCCGGTGGATGCGCTTGCCGCGAAACGCGCTCGGGGTCGCGTGGAGCCAGTCGCTGTTCATGCGGACCACTCTACGCCAGCCGCGCCTTTCTTGGCCCGCCGCCGCGCGCCGTAGTTCTTGTCGCAGCAGCCCCCCTGCCGCGGGCAGGAGGCGCCCGGAGGTCGTTCCATGCTTCGTCTGCCGCGCTCGCTCGCAACCCTCGTCACGCTGCTGTTCGCGTCCGCAACGATGGGCGCGACCGCCGCCGCCGCAACCCCCGACTCCACCGACTCCACCGACAAGCCGACCGTGCCCGCAAAGGCGACCAAGGCGACCAAGGCAAAGTCGACCACGAACAAAGACAAAAAGCACGTCGAGAAGAGGAGAGTCGCCGCGCTCCTCAAGAGCGAAAAGAAGGGCGACAAGAACGCGAAGAAGCTGCCGCAGCTCCCCGCGCCGAGCGCCAAGGCGGAGCCGAAGAAGGGGGAGCCGAAGGCGGCCGAGGAGAAGCTCAAGGCCAAGAGGGCCGAAGAGAAGGCCGAGAAGAAGACGGCTCCGATCGACGAGCCGCCGGCCGAGCTCACCGGCGCGCTGCCGCAGGCGAAGCTCGCCGACAAGAAGGCCAAGAAGAGCGAAGAGAAGCTCGACAAGAAGTCTCTCGAAAAGGCCGATAAATCCGAGAAGAAATTGGATAAGAAGGCCGAAGAAAAGGCCGATAAATCCGAGAAGAATCTCGAGGAGAAGAAGGCCAAGCCCACCAAGGAAGAGGGCGAGAAGGCTCGTCCCGAGGTGAGCTTCGGGCGCGCGCCGAAGGGCAAGTCGGGCTCGCTGGCCGCGAAGACGCGGATGAAGACGTGCTTCAACCCGACCGTGTCGCTCACGCGACTCGGGCAGGCCGCCGACGTCGCCTTCCCGCTCACCGCCTGCGACGGCAAGCCGACGCTCGTCGCCATCGAGAACCTCTCGGTGCTGGCGCGCCCCTACGACGTCCCCGCGCCGAGGCTGATGCCGGCGAGCACCCTCGCCAAGGGCCCGAAGGGGCAGCGCGCGTTCTCGGCGATCAAGGGGGAGCTCGCCCCCGGCGTGCGGCGCATCGACTCCGGGCTCGTGATGCGCGTGCAGGCGATCGCGAATCGCTTCCCGGGCAAGACGATCACGCTGGTCTCTGGCTATCGCCCGGCGTCCAAGGGGAGCGAGCACGCCAAGGCGCGGGCCCTCGATCTGCGCGTCGACGGCGTGACCAACGAGACGTTGGTCGCCTTCTGCAAGACCCTCAAGGACACCGGCTGCGGCTACTACCCGAACAGCTTCTTCGTGCACGTCGACGTCCGCCCCGAGCGCGCCGGGCACGTGTATTGGATCGACGTCAGCGGCCCGGGCGAGAAGCCCGAGTACGTGAAGTCGTGGCCGCCCCCCCTGCCCGACGCGCCGACGCTCGCGGCCAAAGACGAGCCGTCGGCCGACGTCGCGGCCGAGGCGAAGGACGACAAGGAGGCCGCCGCCACGAGCGAAGAGAAGACGATCGACGTGCTCGCCGACCCCTGGGGCAGCGCGCACTGACGTTCGCGCAGAGGACCGAGGCCGCGGGCGCGCACGCGTCGGCGGCCTTCGTCGTTCGTGGAGCGTGACCCCCCGTTGGCGCTCGCTTGCGCCAGGCGACCGTCGCGATTCGACCACAGGCGCTCGATTCGCCGGCGAAACTCGCGCCTCGGCGCGGGGCACGTGGGCTGCTTACGGTCTCGATATGCGCTCGCTCTTCGGCTTCGGGGCCCTCTTCGTCGTGGCCGGCCTCTTCGGCGCAGGCTGCACCCCGTCGAGCCAGTATCGCTACACGGGGATGGTGCCCGCGGCGCGCCCGATCCCCTTCGACGGGCGGACCGCCGAGAAGGGCACCGTGGTCCTCGAGGGCTCGATGACCACCCAGAGCGTCGAGCGGAACGTCGCGCCCGTCTTGCACGACAGCGCGCTGCACGTGCCCGAGCTCACCGTCGACGGCTCGGCTGCCTACGCCGTCAGCGATCACATCGAGCTCGGCGTGCGCCTCTCGTACGCGCGCTATGGCTGGACCGAGGAGACGGCGGCCGGCACCCCGCCGCTGCCGGACAAGCCGTCGATGCTCGGCGCCGGCCCCGAGATGCGCGCGAAGATCTCGCTCGACCAGGGCGATCTCTGGACGCTCGGCATCGCGTGGAACCTGATGCGCTGGTCGATGCCGATCGCCGAGTGGCAGAAGACGGGCTCGTGCGCGCCGGGGCCGAGCTGTTACGTCGATCCGCTGACTGCGACCGTCTCGCCGACCTACTACCAGTACGCGAGCTCGACGACGCAGGAGGCCTGGCTGCTCTCGCTGTCGGTGCTGCTCTCTCGCGCCTTCGGCGAGCACGGCGAGTACGGGCACGTCTTCGGCGGCTTCGCGTTCCATCAGACCTTCGGCAACGACGGCTTCACCGACTCGACGTCGAGCAACGGACAGGTGCAGACCAAGGGCTACGCGCCGATCGTGACCGCGGGCTACGGCATCCGCCTGCGACCGATGCGCATCGGCGCGAGCCTGTTCCTGCCGATGGGCGGCGACTCGACGTCGATCATGTGGGGCTTCGGCGGGCAGCTCACGCTCGGCGTCGAGCTCGGCGGCCCGAGCGACGCGACGGAGCCCCAGGGCCCTCCGGGGCCCCCGCCGCCAGTCAGCGCGCCGAACCCCGCCGCGATGTTCTGACGCTCGCTACTCCCTGAAGCGCTGTGCGATCGGATATTGCCGCCCGACCCACGCGCGATCGCTCACGCGCAGCGTCAGCGGGAACTGCTGCCGCTTGTACTCGTTGGCGCGGACCCGCTGCGCGATCGAGCGCACGAGCTCGATCGGATCGCCGGTCGCGCGGGCGGCGTCGTTCACGCCGAGCTCGCGCTCGATGAGCGCCTCGAGCACGCGATCGAGCACCTCGTAGGGGGGCAGATCGTCCTGATCGGTCTGGTTCGGGCGCAGCTCCGCGCTCGGCGCCTTGGTGAGCGTCGACTCGGGGATCGGCGCGCCGAGCCCGCGCGCGCGGGCGCGCTCGTTGATCCGCCGCGCGAGGGTGTAGACCTCGACCTTGAAGAGATCGGCGATGACGGCGAGGCCGCCGATGGTGTCGCCGTAGAGCGTGCTGTAGCCGACCGCGCACTCGCTCTTGTTGCCGGTCGTCAGCACGAGGGCGCCGGTGCGGTTGGAGAAGGCCATGAGCGTGGCGCCGCGGATGCGAGACTGGAGGTTCTCCTCGGTGAGGTCCTTGAACCCTGCAGGGGCGGGGAACGCCTGCATCAGCGCGCCGAGCCCAGCGCGATAGGCCTCGAACATCGGCGTGATCGGCACGAGCTGGAAGGCGATGCCGAGGTTCTGCGCGAGCTGCTCGGCGTCGCGCACGGAGTGATCGGACGAGTACGGCGAGGGCATGGCGAGGCCGGTGACGTGCCGCTCGCCGAGCGCCTCGACCGCGAGCGCGGCGACGAGCGCGCTGTCGATGCCGCCCGACAGGCCGATGACCGCGTCGCGCGCGCCGACCTTGCGGAAGTAGTCGCAGAGGCCGAGCACCAGCGCGCTGTGCACGTCGTCGACGTCGTCGCGATCGGGGAGCTCCATGGCCGGCCCCTCGGTCGCGACGACCTGCACGTCCTCGGCGAAGTACGCCGCTTGCCCGCGCGCGCGGCCGTCGGGGCCGAAGATGCACGAGCCGCCGTCGAAGATGAGGCCGTCGTTGCCGCCGACGATGTTGGTGTAGGCCGCGGCGACGCCGTACTTGCGCGCGGCGTGCGCGAGCAGCTTGCGGCGCGTGCGCCACTTTCCCGCGGCGTACGGCGAGGCCGAGAGGTTCACGATGGTGCGCGCGCCCCCCGAGAGCACGGCCTGCTCGACCGGGTCGATCGGGTAGCGTCGGGCGGGCCCCCAGAGCTCGGCGTCGTTCCACCCGTCCTCGCAGATGACCACGCCGACGCGCGTGGAGGCGTCCCCCGCGCGCAGCTCGAAGACGTTGCCTGCGCGCGAGGTCGACGGCTCGAAGTAGCGCCGCTCGTCGAACACGTCGTAGGTCGGCAGCAGGGTCTTCGCGAACGTGCGCTCGACGGCGCCCCCGCGGACGAGCGCCGCGACGTTCTGGAGGCCGGTCCCCGACGCCGCGCGCGCGACGGTGCCGACGAGCAGCGCGAGCTCGGCCGGCACCTCCCGCGCGATGCGCGCGATCGCCTGCTCGCAGGCCGCGGGGAAGCTCGAGATGAGGAGCAGGTCGCGCGGCGGGTAGCCGGGAAGCACGAGCTCCGGCGCGACGGCGAGCTCGGCGCCGAGGGCGTGCGCGCGTCGAGCGGCCGCGACGATGGCGCTCGCGTTCTCGTCGATGGCGCCGATCGTGGCGTCGAGCTGCAGCAGGGCGATCTTCATGGTCGAGGAGCGGCGCGAGGCGAGGCCCGCGGGGCCGCTCAGTCTACCAGGCGGGTGCTACATTCGGCTCGTGCGCGAGGAGCGGGAGCACGACGAGGGGGCCGACGCGATCGTCTTCCGCGCGCTCTGGTCGGGGGTCGTCAACGCCTTCGACAACGACGAGCGCCACGTGAAGTTCCTCGATCACGCGCACCGCACCGGCCACCTGCTCGAGGCGGCGCGCAGCTACTCCGCGCTCAAGGACGACCCCGAGCGCGGCGCGGAGGCGCGGCGTCGCCTCGCGGCCATCACGGTCCTCGCGACGCAGGCGATGCTCGTCACCAAGACGACCCACCGCCGCAGGCCGCCGCCGTGGATCTACGTGCTCACGGTGGTCGTCTGCGGCGGCCTGCTCGGGTGGGTCGCCTACGCGGCGTGGCGCGGGCGCTGAGCCGGTCAGCGCCGACGCGGGCCGGGCGAGAAGCTCGGACGCGTGTACGACGGCCTCGGCATCGACATCGGCCGGGCCCCTCCTCCGAACCCGCCCATGTAGCGCGGGCCGGTCTGGATCGGCCGCTGCGTCGCGATCGGCGCGGGCTCGATGCGCCGCGGTCCGCTCGACCCGCCCCAAGGACGATACGATCCGACCGGCATGCGCCCACCGTAGGACGGCGAGGTGCCGCCCGACTCGTAGCCGCGGCCGAAGCCCGGACGAATGCGCCCCGGATCGGCGCCGCCGCGCCCGCCCGCGTAGCCGCGCCCCCCCTCATAGCCGCGACCGCCGAAGCCAGGGCGCACGGGCCCGGCCCCTGCGACGCGCGAGCCGCCGCCGAACGCGC
>JAJXTK010000269.1 GCA_021783935.1 Myxococcales bacterium
ACCTGCCCGACGGTGAGCGAGGCCGCGTCGCGCACCGCGGCCCCGTCGGCGAGGGCGATCGCGTAGCCGCGCGAGAGCACCGCGAGCGGCGAGATCGCCTGGAGCTTCGCGGCGAGCTCTCCGAGGGCGCTCGCGCGTCGGGCGAGCGCGCGATCCATGGCCGTCTTCGCCCGCGCGAGCTCGCGCTCGACCTCGGCGCGCGCGCGGCCGAGCACCGCGCGCGGGCTCTCGGCCTCGAGCCGCCGCGCGAGCTCGTCGTGGCGCTTGGCGCCGCGCTGGAGCGCCCTGCGCGTCGCCGCGAGCATGCGCTGCTCGAGCTCGTCGATGCGCTGGCGCGCCTGGCCGATGCCGCGCTCGGGCGCGCGCAGGCGCGCCAAGTTGCGCGCGAGGATCGCGTGGTCTTCGCGCAGTCGCGCGCGCATGGCGAGCCCGAGGCGCCCTAGCCCTTCGTCGAGGTGCGCGCGGCGCTCCTCGAAATCGGGGACGACGAGCTCGGCCGCCTGCGAGGGGGTCGCCGCGCGCACGTCCGCGGCCATGCACGCGATCGACCAGTCGACCTCGTGCCCGACGGCCGCGACGACCGGCACCGGGCAGGCGACCATCGCGCGCACGAGCGCCTCGTCGTCGAAGGCCGCGAGGTCCTCCGCCGAGCCGCCGCCGCGCCCGACGATGATCACATCGACCGCGTCGTCGCCGCGCAGCGCCGCGAGGCGCGCGAGGCCGCCCACCAGCTGGCGGGGCGCGTCGTCCCCTTGCACGGCCGCGGGCGCGAGCAGGATGCGCACGCTGCCGCGGCGGGTCGCGACCTTGACGATGTCGTGGAACGCCGCGCCGCTCGCGCTGGTCACCACGCCGATCACCCGAGGATCGCGCGGCAGCGGGCGCTTGCGCGCCGGGTCGAACAGCCCCTCGGCCGCGAGCCGCCGCTTGAGCTCTTCGCGCCGCAAGAGCAGGTCGCCGAGCCCCGCCGGCGCCACCTTCGAGACGACGAGCTGCAGGTTGCCCCTCGGGGCGTACACGCTCGCCTCGGCGCGCAGGCGCACGCGCGCCCCGTTGACCAGCCGCTCGCCGCCGCCGAGCTGCGCGTCGCGACGGAACATCACGCACCCGATCGAGGCGTCCTCGCGCTCGTCCTTCAGCGTGAAGTACAGGTGGCCGTTGGCGTTCGGCCCCTTGCAGCCGCTGACCTCCCCCTCGACGGCGACCACGCCGAGGGCCCGCACGGCGCCCTGCAGGCGGCGATCGAGCTCGGCGACCGAGAGGGCGGGCTCGTCGGTCTCGGCCCCCTCGCGGGGCAGCGCGCGCACCGGCGCGAAGGGGGATCGTGCGGACATGATCGGGCTCGGATCATAGGCCGCGCGGGCGAGCGCGGTCCAAGAGTCGCGTCGATCGCGCGCCGCTCACAGCTCGTGCGGCATCAAGTCGCGCGGGCTGCGGAAGTTCTGCAGCGGCGAGTAGTGGTAGAAGTTGCTCACGCGCGAGGTGTAGAGGCACGCGTACTCCTCCACCTGATCGCCGAAGCCGGAGGTCTCGACCCCCTCCTTGAGCAGCGAGCCCCAGTAGGGGTGGAACTGCCGAGCGATCGACCCCTCGATCTCGCGCGATTTGGCCTCGATCTCGCGCAAGAGCGTGCGCACGCGCTCGACCGCGCGCTTGGTGCGCTGCCGATCGGCCTCGAGCTCGGCGAGGCTCTGGCCGCTGGCCAGCGCGCCCGCGCCACTGCCGCCGTGGCCGTTCTTCTTGCCGTTGCCCGTCGTCGCTTCGAGCTGACGCTGCACGTCCTTGAAGTGCGCTTGGTGGTAGCGCAGCTCGTCTTCGAGGCGCGCGCGCCGCTCCTCGAGCTCCTCGGCCTGCGCGAGCTCCTCGGCGCAGGTCTCGTGCGCGGCGACCTCGGTGTCGAGCTCCTGGATGATCATCGCCGTGCGCCAGGCCGACTCCTTCTTGGAGCGCAGGATGTCGCCGTAGATGTGATCGCCGACGTACAGCACGCGATCGCCGGTGACGGCCAGCATGCGCTCGAGATCGTGCAGGTTGCCCCCCTCGTAGATGCGCCCGCGCTCGAGCGCCTGCGCGGGGCGCAGGGGGCTGTCGTCCTCGTCGTCGCGCACGCGCTCCATGATCGGGCGGTGCTCCTGGAAGAACGCCGGCTTGCTCGCCGCGACGATCACCAGATCGAAGTAGTGGCGCCAGGTCGGGTACTCGGGGCTCGCCGCGCCGAGCAGGTAGCTCATGACCAGGTCGGTGTAGGGCCTGCGCGAGTTGGTGAGCAGGAAGAGCTTCTTGCCGGCGCTGCGCAGCTTGTGGAGCGTCGGCGCGAGCTCGGGATCGCGCTTGATGAAGCGTGGCAGCTCGGCGGCGACGGCCGAGTACACCGTGCCGTCGCGGTGCGCCTCGTCGATGCACTCGCGGATGTCGGCGAACAGGCGCGCGTGATCGACCTGGATTGCGCGCCGATCGTAGGCGTCGATGGCGCCCGCGTAGACGGCCGCCTCGCTGAGCGCGTAGAGCGTGTCGATGAAGTGGTAGCGCGTGGTCGGCGCGCGCAGCTTGGTCTGGTGGTAGACGGCGCGCAGCTCGTCTTTGCCGAGCTGTCGGAAGCCGCGGTACGCCTTCCCGGCCGCCTTGTAGCGGTCCATCTTCACGACGTTGCCGTGCTTCTTGTCGATGAGCAGACCGCGGATCGCGAAGCGGGTGTCGTACGGGATCGTCGTGATCCACTCGGGGTAGCCGCGGCGCAGCAAGCGCGCCGCCGTCACCTCGATCGAGAGGCGATCCATCTGCTCCTGGTCGTAGATCGCGAGGGTGTAGTCCATGTCGAACCCGACCCAGTCGATCTGCGCCATCGAGAGGTTGCGATTGACGTAGACGCGGCGATTTCGCGGGAGGCCGGCGACGGACGGACGTGGCGCGACCCCCTCCAGGGGGAGGGGCAGCTGCTCGGGCATGTCGCCTTTAGCCTAGCATTTCCGCTGGTGGCGCCGACCTCGGCGGGCTCGTCCGCGGCGCCGGCGGCTCGACCGCGTGCGCCGTCGGCTCGTACGATCCGCGCATGCGCCCTCGCCACGCCCTCGCCTCGCTCGTCGCTGCCCCGCTCCTCGCTGCCCTGATCCACTGCGGAGGGCCGACCCCTCCAGGCACCGCCGGCGCGGGGACGCCGCGCGCCGAGGTCAGCGCCGCGCCGGTGGGCGCTGCGAGCGGCTCGTCCGCGGCCGATCTGTGGATCGAGGAGGCCTCGGCCCCCGCGACCCCGGGCGGCAAGGCGACGACGATCACCGAGTACTACCTCGACGTCACCAAGAAGGTCGTGCCCAAGCAGGGGTACGCGGGCCCGACGTCGACCAAGCAGCTGCGCGTCATCGTGCGCTATCCGCTCCCCAAGGTGGCGCCCGATGGGGCGCGCGAGCCGCACGTCGTCAACAAGATCCTCTGGGGGCTGCGCAAGGAGATCGCGCAGTGCTTCTACAAGGGGCCCGGCAAGGAGCCGACCAGCGAGCTCTCGATGATCGGCTTCCTCGACGTCTCGAAGAAGGGGGAGATCACGGCGAGCGGCATCGAGTCGGCCGACGAGCCGCTGAAGGGCGACGCGGCGTTCGGCGACTGCGTGATGGCGAACGTCAAGGGGCTCGAGTTCGTCCCCGCGGGCGACGACGTGAAGATCCGCTTCAAGCTCCGCCTGCAGACGATCGACGCGACGGGCACCGTCGACTTCACGGCCCCCGAGGAGAAGAAGTGACCGTCACCTCGGTGCGACGGGTCTCGCGTGCGTGACCGGGTCGCCTCGCCGCGCGCGGCCGTTTTCACGAGAAGATTGCAGTCGCACGAATTCTGCTAGTCAGGAGGTCGATGCAAAAAGCCTCCTTGATCCTTTCCATTTGCGTTGGCGCAGCCGCCGTCGTCGGTGCGTGCGGCGGCGGCGGCAGCGGCGGCTCGACGGGCGCGACGAGCGGCGATGGCGGCAGCGGCGACGGCGACGACAGCGGCTTCAACCTCGACGCGCAGTCGGGCGCCTCGATCGACTCGATCGCGATCTCGCCGGCGAGCGCGACGCTCACCGTGCAGAACGGCGCCCCGCTCACGCAGGTCTTCAAGGTGCAGGGGCATCGCGCGGACGGCACCTGGGTCGATTTGCCCGCGAGCGCGTCGTGGTCGTCCGATGACCCGTCGGTCGGCACGCTGAGCGGCAGCACCTTCACCACGAGCGGCACGATCGGCGGGCTCGTGAACGTGACGGCGAGCTACCAGGGGATGAGCGCGGCGGCGAAGCTGACCGTGAAGCTCGCGTACTCGAAGGACGCGACCGGCGGGCTCGACGACGCGACGATGAACCTGATGCGCGGCGCGACGACCCCCGACCCGTCGACGAAGTGGGCGTATCCCTACGACGACACGGTGTGGCCGCGCGGCCTGCCCGGGCCGACGCTGATGTGGAACGGCGGCGGCACCGGGGTCGTCTACTACCGCTTCGAGCTGCACTCCGATCTCTACGACTACGAGCTCTTCGATCACGCCCCGAACGGGCAGTACGACCTGCCGGCCGGCGTGTGGGACCAGTTCGTCGAGACCACCAGCGGCGCCGCGACGCTCACCGTCACGCGCTTGTCGGGCTCGACGGCGACGCTGGTCACCAACCTCCATTGGACCGTCGCGCCCGGCTCGATGCGCGGCACGATCTACTACTGGAGCAACCGCCAAGGGCGCGTGCTGCGCATCAAGCCCGGCGCCGCGACGCCCGACGACTTCAGCGCCGGCGTGCTCCCCCCGTCGGTCGCCGCCAACGGCACGACCTACTCGTGCACGATGACCTGCCACGCCGTGTCGGCCGACGGCAGCACGATCGTCAGCGGCGGCGACGTCTTCGGCGGCAGCTACGATCTCGGCGCCAACAAGGTGCGCTTCGACATCGGCGGCAACCCGGGCGGCACGCGCCGCGCGTGGAACACCCCGGCGCTCACCCCCGACGGCAAGTACCTGATGAAGAACGGCGAGGGGTTCGACGGCCTGCCGAACGGCGGCGACGGCCTGTTCCGAACCGCCGACGGCACGCACGTCGACGCGACGGGGCTCGACGGCATCAAGGGGTGGCACCCCGCGTTCACCCCCGACGGCAGCTTCCTCGTGTACGCCGACTACAACGCCGGCATTCCGGTCTCGAAGCTGATGAGCATCGCCTTCGATCCGAAGACGCCGAAATCGACGGCGGCGCCCACCAAGGTCGCCGACTCGACGACGGTCGCGGGCCTGCCGGTGATCGCCTACCCGAGCGGCACGCCCGACGGCAAATGGATCGTCTATCAGCGCGCGACCGGCGGCGTCGCGATCCCCGGCGTCACCGGCGGCAGCGACACCTACGACACGCGCGGCCACTGCGTCCCCGGCGAGCCGACCTGTCGCTACGACAACCGCGCCGATCTGTACCTCGCGAGCACCAGCGGCGGCGGCGAGATCGCCCTCGCGAAGGCCAACGGCACCGGCTACCCGTTCGCGGCCGGCGATCGCGACAGGCAGCTGAGCTTCGAGCCGACGATGGCGCCCGTGGCCTCGGGGGGCTACTTCTGGGTCGTCTTCACCTCGCGGCGCACCTACGGCAACGTCCAGACGTCGGGGCTCTCGGAGGTCAAGCAGCTCTGGGTCGCGGCGATCGAGCAGAACCCCGCGCCCGGCAAGGATCCGAGCCACGCCGCCTTCCGGCTGCCCGGCCAGGAGCTGCAGTTCACGACCCCGACCGGCCCGGTCAACGCGCTCAACATGCGCGGCTATTGGGCGCTCGCTCCCTGCCAATCGGACGGCAAGACCTGCTCGACCGGCTCGGAGTGCTGCGGCGGCTACTGCGTCGTGCCGAGCGGCGCGAGCGCCGGAAGCTGCCAGTCGACCAAGCCGGCCTGCGCGGCCGACGGCGACAAGTGCGACACCAGCGCCGACTGCTGCGGGGCCTCGAGCGGCACGGTCTGCATCAACCACGTCTGCTCGATGGCCGCGCCGCAGTGAGCGGTCACTCGGCCGCTTCGGCGACCGGCTCCTTCGCCTCTGCTTCGTTCGAGAAGTGGGCCCCCTCGGTGAACCACTTCTCCGCGAGCATCGCGATGACGGGGCCCGAGATCGCCCAGATGCCGAGGATCAGCCACATCGCCGCCGGCGAGTGCCAGAAATCGAGCAGGCCGGCCTCGAGCTTCTTGCCCATTCCCTCGGGCGACCAGCGGTTGATCATGTGCCCCGAGAGCGCGCTCACCGCCATCTTGGCGATGAACCACGGCATCATGCTCATGCCCAGGTAGGCGCCCTCTTGCCCCTTCGGCGCGATGGCGGCGGTGTACTCCGAGAGCTTCGGTGACCAGATCACCTCGCCGATCGAGAGCACGACCATCATGATCGCGCTCATCCAGAAGTGCGCCAGCATGAAGGGCGAGGCCACGACCGCCTTGCCGGCGACCTCCTGCATGACGCCCGACTGGGAGCCCCCGATCGCCGTGAACGCGTGCCAGGGGACCATGAGCACGAAGAGCGAGAGCGAGGAGATGACCGCGCCGACCGTGAGCATGCGGAAGACGCTCCACTTGTTCGACAGCGGGATGAAGAGGATCAGGCCCGTCACGATCAAGAAGGGGTTGATCATGCTGAGCGCGCCGATGGGCGCGTCCTTGCCCATGACCTCGATCCAGTAGTTCGGCATCAAGAGCCCGATCTCGAGGAAGACCGCGCGCACGCCGAGGAGCACGGCCGTCAGCGCGATGAAGCGCCAAAATGCCCTCTCGCGCGTCATCTCGTGCAGGCGCGTGATGGCCCCCTTCTTGGGCGCGCCGCTCGCCTCGCTCTTCGGCTTCTCGTCCTTCGTCTCGCCGGGCCCGTAGACCTGATGGTCCGAGCGGATCGCGCCGATGGTGACGACGAGCGACAAGATCGAGGTGATGGCGCCGAAGCCGACGATCCACGAGACCGGCTTGTGATAGTGCAGGCGCAGCCCGTCGATCACGATGCCCGACAGGAACGCGCCGGCGTTCATGAACAGGTACCAGAGGTTGAAGCCTGCCGAGCGCGATCGCTGCGAGGTGAAGCGGACGTTGGCGGCCTGGAAGACCGTCTGCATCATCGCGAGCATCGGCGCGATGCAGACGAGCGCGACGACGATCAGGGCGCGTCGACCGGGCACCGACTGCACCACGCCCAGCATGCCGAGCGCCACGGAGAAGATCGCCTTCACGCTCAGCGAGACCCAGAGCGACTTGCGCACGCCGAGCATGTCGGTGACGACGCCCGAGGCGAGCATCGCGACCGTGATGATCGACGAGAACAGCGTGTAGACGTACCCGGCGTGGATCGGGCTGAAGCCCGCGTCCTTGGTCAGATACAGCATGGCCGTCTGGAACATCGCGAAGTACGCGGTGCTGTCGAGCACGTTGACCGCTTGAACGCCCCAGTACTCCTTGGGGTTGTCCTTCAGGACCTTGAAGTCTTCGAAGTAGGCGACGATGGCGTTCTTCTTGGGCTTCTCGGCGGCGACGGCGGTCGACATGCGGGGCGTCTTACACTGACCGGGAAGCGCCCGACACGCTGCACCGCGGCGCTCGCGAAGCGTCCGTGACGGCGCGCCGGGCGGCAGGCGCGACCGTACGTCGGCGGCGCAGCTTTCCGGCTCGACCGGTGCTGGCCCTCCTCGCGCCACGGCCTATAGGTAGGCGGCCCATGCCCTCCGGCCGCCGCCACGTCCGCGTCCTCGCGCTGCTCACGGCCGCGCTGGTCGCGCTCTTCGCCTCCTCGGCCGTGGCGGGCGCGCCGACGACCAAGCTGGAGGTCGGGGTCGAGCGCGCGGGGGATTTGCGGCTGCTCGCGATGTGGGTCGCGATCGGCGACGGCTCCCTTCGACGGCAAGGGCTCGAGGTCGTGCCGGTGGTGCTCGGCGCCCGCGTGGTGGACGCGGTGCGCGCCGGACGAGTCCCCCTCGCCGCGATCAGCCCGTCGCGCTGGGCGCCGCTGGTCGCGGCGAACGACGGCGAGGCCGTGCTCGTCGGCGCGCTGCTGCGCGACGAGGCCGCGAACCTGATCGTGCGCCGCGAGGCGCTCGCGCGCCATGGGCTCGATCCGAGAGCGCCGCTCGCCGCGCGCCTCGACGCGCTCGGCTCCCTGCGCGTCGGGGTCGTCGACGTCGATCCGGCGCACGTCGCCGCCATGTTCGGCGCTCGCCGCGTGTCGACGATCGCGCTCGCCGAGGCGGACGCCGATCGCGCCTTCGCGCGCGGCGCGGTCGACGCGCTGCTCGGCCCGACCCCCTGGTCCGCGCGCGC
>JAJXTK010000270.1 GCA_021783935.1 Myxococcales bacterium
ACCAACACCGCAGCCGCCGTTAACGCCTTCGTCGACTGCGGCTTCAACGTTCGCGACGTCGAGGGGAACCCCGCGGGCGAGGTCGCCTGGTCGGACGTCTTCGACGTCATCCGCGACACCGACGGCGTGCGCAAGATGGGCGACGGCCCCTACGACCTGAAGCTCAATGGCCTGCCGGCCGACGTAAAGCTCGCGATCAAGGAATTCACCGTCTTGCGGAACGTCGTGCTGGTCGACGGCGATCACGGCGGGCTCCTCTGATGCCCGTCGCGAACCCCAACTTCCGCGATCCGGGACCGACGCCCGGAAGCGCCGCGCACTGGACGATCGCGTCGGTATGCCAGCGCGCGCGCCTCGCCGCGTTCGGTCCAGCGCCCGAGGGGGCGCAGGAGGACTTCGAGCGCTGGTCGACCTTCCATGGCGAACTGTCGACCGTCGTGCGCGCGTTCTTCGACGGAGCGATCGACGGGGTCGAGGCCTTCGAGGCATGGTCGCCCGGCGCCTTCCTCGTCGCGCTCACCGACGCGCTTCTGGAGGCGTGCACCTTCGCCGGCGCGGGCGCGGAGGACTTCGTGCTGGGCTGGAGCGGTCCGCCCGCGCTCGCCTGGTGGGACGTGACTTCGACCGGCGCGGCGTTCGGGGCGAGCGCGGCGGAGACGTTCGACACATGGCTGCCGACGACGACGGCATCGTTCGCGAGCGCCGCGTTCGGCAGCTCGGGCGCGGCCGAGACGTTCGAGGCGACCTGGCCCGCGCTCTCGGCGATCTGACGGAGGAGAAGATGGCAGCCACCGACTGGACCTTCCTCAGCGACGGCCTCGACGCGGCGAGCGTCGCGCGCGGCGTCACCGCCGGCATCGCGCGGCCGCCTGGAGGCGGCGCGTTCGTTTACGGCTTCAACTCGCTCGGGGTGGCCAAGGGCGCCGTCGCACTGTTCGCCAACCAGGCGAACTTCGCACCGATGGCGAAGGGGGGCTCGATCCGCGGGTGCGCGCAGCGCGGCTCCGGGGGCGGCGCGACAGGCTTCGCGCCGTTCCTCTTCCTCTGCGGCCAGGGTACCTCGGTCAACGACAACGCCTACCTGCTCGGTCTCTCCGACGACGATCCGCATCGCATCGTGCTCCGCAAGGGAAGCGTCGCAGCGGGCATCGCCGCGGCCGACGGACCGGGTGCGCTCACGCACTCGAGCGAAAGCTTCGCGCAGGGGACCTGGCTGCACCTGCGTCTCGACGTCGTGGTGAACACCAACGGCGACGTGGTGCTGTCCGTGTTCCGGAACGATCTCGTGAAGCACCCCGTCGGTGCCGCGGCCGACTGGCAGCCGGTCGCTGGCATGGCGACCTTCATCGACGACGCGCTCGCGATCAACAGCGGCAGCAAGCCGTTCACCTCGGGACGCAGCGGCTTCGGCTTCGCGGTGAGCGACGTCACCCGGCGCGGATTCTTCGACCAGCTCGAGCTAGCCCGGCAGACCTGACCATGGAGCTCGACGCCTTCACGAGCCGCCTCGGCGTGAGCCAGGGGCGAGTCGTCGCTGCCGACGGAACCGTCTCGTTCGTGCTCGGCGACGCGGAGGCTGGGCGCCGCTTCGACCTCGCCGCCGACGACCACGTCGACGTCGCTCAAACGCTGGACGTGACGGGCGTGGCGTTGGTGCGCGCCGCGCTCCATCTGCTCGTGCCGGCGGGGCTCCCGCCCGACCTCGTCTGGGAGGCGTCGATACTCGTCGACGGCGCGCCGCACGCCCGGGCCACCTGCGAGGCCGGCCGGAGCCGAGACATCCTCGACCTCGCCGCGAACGTCTCGAAGCTCACCGGCCTGCACGACGTCGCCGTGCGGCTCGCCCTCACCAAGCGCTACTGATGGCCGAGATCGAGCTTCCGACGCTGACCATCGACGCGGTCGCCGCGATCGTGGCGGCGTCGCGCCCGCTGCTCGCGAACCGCGACCCAGGCCCCGGCGAGAAGGCCGTGCCTCTCCGGACGACCCTCGCTCTCGAGGTGATCGACCCGGGCGTCGACGGCGTCGACCGCGCCGCCACGAAGGTCTGGGTCGACGGCGTCGTGGCCTTCGACGGCGCCCACGGGCCGCCCGTGTCGCCGGCCTTCGCCGGCGCGCGCGCAAGCGTGGTCGAGACGGTCGACACGCTGCGAATCGTGCTCGATCCCGCCCTGCCGTTCGCGAGCCAGGCCCACGTGACGCTGCGCGTCCTGTCGGGCACGAAGGGCGGCGCCGCGGCCCTCGACGAGACCTACGCGTTCGAGCTCGAGGACCGGACCGCGCCGAAGCTCGTCGCCGGCGTCGCGCTCGACGCCCGCACGATCCGCCTCGCGTTCGACGAGCCGGTCGCGGTCCTCGACCCGACGGCCATCGCGATCACGGCGCTAGATGCGCCGGCGGTGCCGCTCACGGTCATCGGGGCCATCGCGGCGAACACGACCGTCGCCGTCGCGGTGGCGACGGAGATGACGCCCGACGCGCGCTACCGCGTGGTCGCCGGCGGACTGGCCGACCTCGCGGACAACCCGACGGCCGCCCCGTGGAACGTGGTCGTCATCGCGGGCTTCCGACCGCCTCGCCCTGCCGCGCGCCGCTTCGACCTCTGGTCGATGCTTCCGAAGCACAATCGCCGCAGCGACACGACGGGTGACCTCGCGCGCTTCATCGCCTGCCTGCAGGAGCTCACCGATCTGCAGCTCGCCGACGTCGACCGATTCGCGGACATCTTCGACCTCGAGCGCGCGCCGGAGCCGTTCCTAGACCTGATCTTGCGCGACCTCGGCAACCCGTTCCCCTTCGACCTCGACACGCTCGCCAAGCGGCGCCTCGCCGCCGTCCTCGTCGAGATGTACCGGCAGAAGGGGACCGCGCCCGGCATCCGCAACGCCATTCGCTTCTTCCTCGGCGTGGACATCACCGCGATCACCGGGCTCGCCGAATCGGCGCTCGTCCTCGGCGAATCCGAGCTCGGCGTCGACTGGGAGCTCGGACCGTCCGACCGCTTCGCGCGGTACGCGTTCTCGATCGTGGTCGCGCGGGTGCTCGCCGCGCAGGAGCGCAAGCAGCTGCGCGCGATCGTCGAGTACCTGAAGCCGGCGCACACGCACTTCGTCGACCTCGTCGAGCCGCTGCCGCCGATCGTGCCGGACCACTGGGAGATCGGGCTCAGCGAGCTCGGGGCGACGTCCTTGCTGCATTGATCGTTGTCCCTTTCGAGGCTCCGCCATGCTTTGCCTTCCCGGAGGATCCGCAAGGGATCATGAGCTCGCGGGTCGACTACTACTTCCGTCAGCGGGTGACCGAAGCCGAGCTCGATCTCGGTTTCGAGTTGCTCGAGCAGGCGGACCGCAACCTCGCCGCGGACATCGGCGTGTACGGCGTCGTGGCTGGGGCGAGCCCCACCCAGCACGCACCTGTCGCGGATCTCACCATCGACCTCACCGCGCCCTGCCGCGCGTACGACCGGCTCGGCCAGCGGATTTTCTTCGGCACCGCGCAGCGCGTCGACTGCGCAGCGGACATCACCGGCATCCCCACCGACGTCTCGACCTCGGGCCAGGAGCGCTGGCTCGGCGTCTTCCTTCGCTTCAAGCGCCTGCTCTCGGACCCGCGGACCGACGGCAACTCGCAGCAGGTGTTCTTCCGGCGCGACGAATCGTTCGAGCTCGTCGTGCGCCAGGGACCGCAGGCCGCCGCGGGGAGCGCCCCGAGGGTCGCGCTGGTCGATGCCGAGCTGCTGCTCTGCGATGTGCACCGCGTCGCCGGGCAGAGCCAGATCCACGACGCCGACATCGACGTCTCGCGCCGGCAGGCGTTCTTGTTCGCTCAAAGCACCGCCGTCGCCGTCGTGGCCGGCCTCTGGAAGGTGATCGCCAAGACGGCGACGACCGTGCAGGGCGCCCTCGACACGCTCGACTCGCTGCTCTTCGGACACTTCGGCGGCACCGCGAACCGCCACAAGGCGCAGGACGTCGACTACACGCCGCACGGATACCTCAAGGGCGCGACGCTGAAGGCGGCGCTCGACGAGCTCGTCGACGACCTGTCGTCGCAGGTCGCGCCGGCGGGCGCATCTCGCATCGCGACGCGCGCGCTGACGGGCACACCGCTCACGATCCCTGCATCGACCGTCGAGGGACAGCTCGCTGGGCTGCTGAGCTGGCTCAACACGCACCTCTCATCGAACACCGCGCACGGCGCCAACACGATTGTCGCGCTGCCGTTCGCGTTCCTCACGCAGACGAACGTTCAGAACATGTTCCAGGAGTTTGTCCTGCTCCTGCAGTCGGCCGTGGCCGGGCAGGGAGCTGCCCTGCTCGGCAGCGAGGCGCTCGGCGGCACGCCGCGCGCGGTCACCTCGACGACCGTGCGCGCGCAGCTCGTCGATCTCCTCGCGCAGCTGAACGCGCACCTCGGCTCCGGCGATCACGACGGCCGGTACCTGCGCCGGATCTTCACCAAGGGCGCGACGCTCGCCGCCGGCGCGACGCAGAGCCTCGGCACGCTCACCAAGGCGCCCGATCTCGTCACGATTGCTTACAACTTCCTCGACTCGCTCGGGTTCCCCAACACGCCCCAGTACCACCAGGGCCCGCTGAGCAGCTCGCTCTACGCCTACGTCGACAAGGGCACCTCGGGCGGCCCGACCCTCTGGGTGCGCAACGCGAGCACCTCGAAGGTCTACGTCACCGTCAACGCGTTCGTGAACTGAGGCGCCCCATGGAGCTCGCACTTCGTCAGCGCGTGGCAGAAGCCCTTCGCCCCGAGAAGAGACCCGCGCTCGACGCGTTCGCCGACGCCATCAACAAGCGCACCGGCGATCGAATGCCGTGCTGGGGCGATATCGCCGACGTGGTCGCCGCCACGATCCCGACCGATGAGGACGCGATCGCGCTCTGGAACAGCCTGCTCGAGGTCGGCGAACCGCGTGCGCTCTCCGTCGTGTTCGATGCCCTCGCCTCGCGGCCCCGCTTCCTCGAGGCGGTCGTCGCCCACGTCGGCGCGCTCCCGACGGCGCTCCAGTGCGGGCTCGCGACGTTCCCCGAGGTGCGCGCAGCCCTCGGCCCACACGCCGCCGACCTTGGTCCCGCCGCGCGAGAGCGCATCGCGCTGAGCGGCGACGCGCTCGCCGAGGAGCGCGCCGTCTTCGAGGCCTTCCTCGGCAACTTGCGCGCCCAGCGCGGGGGAACGTTCCCCGGACCGGCAGCTTTGCCTCCACCCCACCCCGAGGCCTCCGAGGCCCTTCCCTCTGGAGACCATCCATGAACGACACCCAGCTCACCGCGATCATCATCGGCCTCACCGGCATCCTGCGCACGCGACTGCCGAAGATCGACGGCGTAATCGTCCCCGCCGTCGCCGTCGCCATCGGCGGGGCGCTCTCCGCGCTCGCCAACCCGGCCGCCTGGCGCCAGGCGCTCTTCCACGGCGTCGGCATCGCGCTCGCTGCCGTCGGCGGCATGACCGCGATCGGGTACGCGGGGACCAAGGTCGGCCAGGCGATCGGCGGCGCCGGCGCGTCGGACGGCTCGGACGCCGCCGCGCCCGGCGTGCTGCCGAACGCCCCGACGCCGGCTGCCGCGCCTGCCACGAGCGCCGTGGCGCCCCAGGTAGCCGCGCCCCCCGCGGCGATCGCGCCCGCCGCGCCGACGGGCGCCTGAGGAGCGAGCCATGCACGAGCAGCTCGGCACATTGGGCTTCGTCCTCTCCCTCACGCTCGTTCTCCTGGGAGCGTTCTTCCGCTACACCCTCATCCGGCAAGACGCCGAGCGCGATCGGCGCTTTCGCGCGCTCGAGGCCGACGCCGAGCTGCTCAAGCGCGCGGCGCACGCCGCAGAGGTCTCGGTCATCCGCGTCGAGGGGCAGCTCGCCGTCCTTCGTAGCGAGCACGAGGCCACCGCCCTCGTGCTCGCGGGCATCCGGACCGACATGCTCGGGCGCCGCGAATTCGAGGCGCGCATGAACGGCGTCGACGCCGCATTCGGCGCGGTGCGCGAGCAGCTCCAGGGGCTGATCGAAGCCATCGCGCGCGATGAGATCGTCCCTTCCAAGCTGTCGGTGAGGCCGAAATGAGCAGCGACCCGAACGTCCTCCTTCTCTACCGCAACATCGCCAAGCGATCGGCCGGCAGCGCCATCGGCCTCGGCGTGAACGCGCTGCACTCCGTGCGCGTCCTGCGACGCGCCGGCGTGCACGTCGAGGCCGCCCCCGTCGCGGAGCCGGCCGACGTGAGGGCTCGGCTCCTCGAGCGCCCGCACGTCACCCACTGCGTCCTCGAGGCGCCGTGGGTGACGCGCGATCCGATGGCGGAGCTCCTGCACGCCTTCCCGAAGGTGCACTTCCTCGTGCGAAGCCACTCGCAGATCGGCTTTCTGCAGGTCGAGCCCGGCGCGATCCAGCTCCTTCGCGAGCTGCTCGTGCTGCAGGACAACGCGCTCAATCTGAGCGTCGCGACCAACAGCATCACGCTCAAGCGGTTCTTCGAGACCGCGTACGGCGGCCACACGCTGTACCTGCCGAACCTGTACGACCACGAGAGGGTCGCTCGACGGCGCGACGCGGCGCACACCTCACGCACGTTGCGCATCGGGAGCTTCGGCGCGCTCCGCCTGCTGAAGAACCACACTTCCGCGGCGGCGGCGGCGCTGATGCTCGCGAAGAAGCGAGGCTGCGATCTCGAGTTCTTCGTGTCCGTCGAGAATGACACGATGGGCGGCGCCGCGGTGCTCGATGCGCTCCGCCGGATGTTCGCGGGGCTTTCGTGGGCTCGGCTCGTCGAGTGCCCGTGGCAGAACTGGGCATCGTTCCGTCACACCGTCGCGGGCATGGACCTCTGCCTGCAAATCTCGATGACCGAGACGTTCAACCTCACGATCGCCGACGCCGTTGCCGAGGGCGTGCCATGCGTCGTGAGCCCGGCGATCCAGTGGGCGCCCGACCACTGGAAGGCGGAGACCGATCGCCTCGAGGACATCGTGCGGATCGGCGCTTCGCTCCTCGACGGTCGCGAGGGCGCACGGGACGGTCTCGAGGCGCTCCACTGCTTCGTCGCGGACGCGACGAGGCGCTGGCTTGAGTACCTCGGCGGACCGCCGGCGAGGCACGTTTCCGCCGCGTAGCGGAAGGCAAGTCCGTCGCGAGGGGGCCCGCTTCCGGCAGGGCCCCGTAGCCGACACACGAACCGTTCCATCGTCGCGAGCGAATACGGCGGAAGCGCATCCGGAATCGGCTGTTCGAGTGCCGATATCGACTTGCCTACTGCCTTGACCAGACGCTGTATGTCGCTCGCGAACGGGGCGCACGGACCTCCCCGCGAAGGAACACGGACATGAAGGTGAGCGAGTTGATCGAGATCCTTTCGGAGATGGACGCGGACGCGCTGGTTCTCCTGGCGACACAGCCTGGGTGGCCCTTCGAGTTCGGTATTCTGGGGGTGACCCGGCGCGCCGAGATGCTCGCGGGCGAAGACGGCGAGCCCGCCACCGAGACGCACGAGCCCGGCACCGCGCCCAGCGACGTGCTGATTTGCGAGGGCGCGCAACTCCGGTACGGCTCGAGAGCCGCCTGGGAGACGGCCCGACGGCGCTGACGCCGCCGCCCATCGCTGCACGCCGGGCCCCTCACGGGAGCCCGGCTGCGGCTCTTCTGGGCGCGCGGTCCGTGCGCGCGCCCAGAGTCTCTCGCCGATACACACCATCAGGCGGCAGGCGTCGAATACCGACTTGCCTATTCCGATCGCCGGACCCTGTATGTGCCTCGTGAAGCGCACGCCAACCCAGCCGGACCTGAGCGCACTCGTCGCCATTGCCAAGCAGCACCTCCACCTCGACACCCTCGAAACGCGGAAGTCCGACTCGCTCGACTTCCACGATCACGCCGTGTGGTGCATCCGCGCGGCGCTCGAGGCCGCGTTCATGGCCGGGAGCGCGCACGAGCGCGCGAAGCGGGCGTCGCGCCGCACCCAGGAGCCGCGATGACCAACCGAAACGCCCGTCTGATCCGAGAGCTCGAAGACCTGCGCCTGCCTGAGCTACAGGAGCGCTACCGCGCCGCCGTCGGCGAAGAGACGCGGTGCCCGAACCGCACCTACCTCGTGCGCCGCATCCGCGAGGCGCTCGAGGCCCAGGCGCGCAACGCCCCGGCCACTCCGGCGCCGACGGGCGCCGCGCCGGCGCCGGCCGCAGAGCGCCCGATCGAGCCCGCGGCGCCAGCGGTCGCTGTCGCGCCGCCCGAGCCCGCTGCACCGCTTCCGGC
>JAJXTK010000271.1 GCA_021783935.1 Myxococcales bacterium
AGGACGCGCGCCGCCTGGCCGCGCACGTCGTCGATGGGGAGCACGGCTGCTTGCATGCGCCGCTCGCGTATCGCACCCGTGGCCGCGCGCGAAGAGCGGACCGTCGCGCGCGGTCAGGCAATGACCGCCCCCGCGCGGCGATCGCCCCCGCGCCTCAATTCAGGCGCGGCGGCACGATGAACAGCACATCGCGCGGGTTGCCGAGCGTGACCGGCGGCACTGCGGCAGTCGGGTTCTGCGCCCAGACCGTGAGCGTCGCGCGGAACAGCTGCGGCGACGTGGTCGGCGCGATCGCCGTATTTCGCTTCGGCGTCACGTCGAAGCAGTAGCGCGGGCCGGGGTTCACGCCGAGCATCGTCTCGGCGACGCCGTCAGTGCCGGCGGTCGCGCGCGGGCCGACGAAGCGATCGGCGGTCCCGCTCGGCAGCGGCGTGCAGGGCTTGCCCGTCTCGGGATCGGTCCCGGTGCCGGTCGGCACGATCGACGTGAGGAAATCATCGACGACGTCGAGCGCCCCGGCGGGGCTCGCGGCCACGTGGACGTCGTACTTCACGGCCAGCAAGAGCGCGCGCACGCCAGTGACGATCGTCGACGAGAGCCCCGTGCCGTTGTGGTGCAGCGAGAAGATCAGGCGGCAGGTCCCGCCCGGACCGTCGGGCGCGATCGCGCCGCCGTCGAGCCCCGTGAGGCATGAGCCGCCGAACGCGCTAGGGGGCACGTCGGAGCCGGTGCTGTCGGTGAGGAACGCCATGTCGGCGTACGGCCGCGTGTTGGCGGTCGTGCTGCGGATGTACGCGTCGGTGTCGCCGCCGCCGTCGGAGGCCGCCACGCCGATGAACTTCGCGCCGCGCCTGTTGATGGCGTCGCGCAAGTTCGCGTTGGTCTGCAAGCCCGCGGTCGCGAACGGCAGCCCCCAGACGCCGTTGTGCCAGGAGGCATCCGTGATCTCGACGATCATCGGAAGCGCATTCTTGCGGAAGCCGAGCGAGCCGAACGTCGTCGCCGAGTCCCCGACCGCCGCGACGTCGGCCCCGCATCCGCCCATCGACACCGCGTCGCCGTCGATGCCGTGCAGCAGCGCCAGCACCTGCGACTCGGGCGTGTCGTTGCCGTAGTGGGTCGTCAGGGTGTTGGCCGCGTTCTGCTCGAGGGAGATGGCGCTCGGCTGCTGGACCCCGCCGATCGACACGTCGTGGATCGAGCCGTTCGGCAGGTCGTAGTACGTGCGGTCCGTGCCGCAGGTGCCGTTGACGCCGTTCGGCACGTCGTCGTGCGCGGCGATTCCCACGCCGAGGTCCGGGATGTTCGCCGCGAGCTGGGCGATGATCGTCCCGAGCCCCGACTTGACGTTGGCGATCTCGCCGCCCATCGACCCGGTCGTGTCGACGATGAAGCCGACGTCGCCCTTGTTGAGCGTCGTCGCCATCGCGAGGATCTCGCTCGCGGGCGACGGTACGTCGTTGTACGGCACGAGGAAGTAGAACGCGCCGAGGCTCTGCGGGGTCTTGGTCGGATCGTTCGCCAGGTTCGGGACGCCGAGGTAGCTGCCGATCGTGACCTCGACGAGGTCGCCGACGCCGTCGCCGTCGGTGTCGGCCTTGACGCGATCTGTCTCGCCCGGGTCGACGAGGCAGTTGGCGTTGCGGTCCTCGGCGCCGTCGAGCAGCAGGTCGCCGTCGCTGTCGCGATCGAGGTAGTCCGGGATCCCGTTGCCGTTGGTGTCGAGCACCGGCACGTCGTAGTCGGCAGCGGTCGCCATGTGCGCGTGCCCTTCGCACACGTCCTCGACGCCGTCGCCGTCGCTGTCGCGATCGCGGAAGGCCGGCAGGCCGTCGCCGTCCGGGTCCGCCGTGCCGTCGTCGAGGTCGAGGATGAAGTCGTTGTCGGAGTCGCGGTCGTAGCAGTCCGGCATCCCGTCGCCGTCGGTGTCGATGGCGAGCCCCCTGAAGACGCCGTTGTTGTCGCGCATCTCGATCGAGTCGGGGAGCCCCTTGGTCTTGTCGGGGCTGCGCGAGTCGTGATCGTTGTCGAAGTCCAAGAAGTCGGGGACGCCGTCGCCGTCGAAGTCGAGCGGCTTCTTGAGCCCGCAGCCGGTCACCGTCGGCAGCGTGGGGCACGCCTCCTCCGAGTCGGGCAGCCCGTTTCCGTCGCTGTCGAGGTCTCGGAAGTTCGGGATGCCGTCGCCGTCGGCGTCGTTGAGATCGGCGTACGGGTTCTGGTCGCACCCCGGGACGAACCACTCGATGCGATCGGGGATGCCGTCGTTGTCGCTGTCGAGGTCCTTCCAGTCGGGGATGCCGTCGCCGTCGGTGTCGATGTCGGCGCCACCTTCACCGGCGCCGCGCCCTTCGATCAGATCCGAGATCCCGTCGCCGTCGCTGTCGAAGCCGCACCCCGGGATGAAGCCGCCGCCGTCGCCGGCGTCGATCTCGCCGTCGAAGCCGGCGGTGTCGGGGCCCGTCGCGCCCGTGTCGGAGCTCGACGTGTCGCCGCCCGCGTCGTCGCCGAGCGTGGTGTCCGCGATGGAGCCGTCGTCGCCGGTGTCGAGCAGGGACGTCCCGTCGTCGCCGGAGCCGTCGGACGTGGGCTGCGAGCCCGTGTCGTCTCCCGAGGGCGCGCCGCCGCCGCCGCCCGAGCAGGAGGCTGGCGCGAGCGCGAGCGCGGTCATGACCAAGAACAGCGCAGAGCGGAGCGCGCCAGGGCGCGCGGACAGAACGCGAAGGCGGGGCATGGCGATGGCGACTCCTCAGAGGGGCGAGGGCCTCGCGAGATTATGCACCTTCGGAGCGCGCTTCGCGGTCTCGTCGACCACGCCTCGTGCGCCTACGCCACCCGACACCCTCCGACCGCACGACGGCGTCGGCGCCTCGTGGTAATCCGCGCGTCATGACGGGCGGCGCCGGGCGGACCATCGGCCTCGATCTCGGCGCGGTGCGCTGTGGGGTCGCCGTCGACGACGAGCTCGGCGAGCTCGCCTTCCCGCGCTCGGCGCTCCCCGCCGCCGATCGCCCCGCGCTGGTCCGGGCGCTCGTGGAGCTCGCGCGCGAGCTCGGCGCGGCGCGCTTCCTCCTCGGTCTGCCGCTAGAGCTGTCGGGGCGCGAGGGGCGCGCCGCCGAGAAGTCGCGCGTCTTCGCCCGCGCGCTCGGCGCGGCGTCCGGCCTCGAGGTCGTGCTGTGGGACGAGCGGCTGTCGACCATCGCCGCGAGCCGCGCCCTGCGCGAGGCCGGTCACGACGCGCGCCGCGCCAAGACGCGCGTCGACTCGGCGGCCGCCGCGATGCGCTTGCAGTCCTGGATCGACGCGCGCAGCGCCGAGCGGGGCGTCCCGTGAGCCGCGCGAGGTCCACGCGTCGGCGTCGTGCCGCCGCGCGCTCGAGCCCGCCCTCCGCGGCCAAGGCGAAGGGCGCCGTGCGCACGCCGCTGATCGTCGGCGCCGCGCTCGGCGTCGTCGCGACCCTCCTCCTCGCCGCGCTCGCGCTGCCGCACCTGCGCAGCGGCGGCGCGGGCAAGGGGGTCGACGTCGAGATCCTCGAGGGGGACTCGGACGCGCGCATCGTCGAGCGCCTCGCGGGGGCGGGCGTGATCGAGCACCCTGCGCTCTTCGCGCTCTACCTCGCGCTCTCGGGCGGCAGCCACGCGAAGCCGGGCAAGCACCTGCTCGCCGACGACCTCTCGGCCGCCGAGGTGCTCCGCAGGCTGCGGCGCTCCGGCGACGCGGCCGCCGTCAAGGTCACGATCCCCGAGGGCTTCAACCGCTTCGAGGTCGCGCGTCGCCTCGAGGACAGGCGCGTCTGCGAGGCGCGCGCGTTCCTCGACGCCACGGTGGCCCCGTCGCTGCTCGGCGAGCTCGGCCTCGGGGCCACGGCGGAGGGGTGGCTCTTCCCGGCGACCTACGCGCTGCCGGCCGACGCCGACGCGCGCGACGTCGTGCGCACGCTCGTGCAGACGGGCAAGGCACGGATCGACAAGCTGTTGCGCGAGAGCTCGAACGCCGCCGGGGTGCTGCAAGCCCAGCTCGGGTTCGGGCCGAGCGAGATCGTGACGCTCGCGTCGATCGTCGAGAAGGAGGCCGCCGTCGACGACGAGCGGCCCGTCATCGCGTCGGTCTTCCTCAACCGCCTGCGCGAGCCCGCCGCCACGGCGGGCAAGCTCCAGGCCGATCCGACGGCGATGTACGGCTGCTTCGCGCAGCAGCCGCCGACGCGCGCGTGCGCCGCGTGGCTCGCCGCCGGCGCGGGCAAGCCGAGCGCCGAGATCCAGCACGACCCCGACAACCGCTGGAGCACCTACACCCACGCGGGGCTGCCGCCGACGCCGATCGCGAACCCGGGCGAGAGGTCGATCGTCGCGGTGCTGGCGCCTGCCTCGACGCGCTACTTCTACTTCGTCGCCAAGGGCGGGGGGCGTCACGCCTTCAGCGAGCGGCTCGACGAGCACGATCGCAACGTCAAGGCGCACTGAGGCGCGCGAACGTCGTAGCCTTCGTCGATCATGAGCCAAGGGCGCGAACGGAGCTTCTGGGGCTGGGGCTACGCCGACCGGTTCCCCGACGAGGGCGCGCGCCGCGCCATCGGCGAGCAGCTCGCCGCGCTCTTGGGGCTCTCGCGTGCGCCGACGCCGCTCGCGCCTCCCACGCTCGACGCGATCGACATGCCGCCGCCGAGCGTCACCCCGGACGCGACGATCGCGGGGTTCGCGAGCGTCGATCGCCGCGAGCGCGCGCTGCACACGTACGGTCGCGGCTACCGCGATCTCTTGCGCGGCTTCAGCGGCGACTTCCGCGCCGCGCCCGACATCGTGCTCCGCCCGCGCGACGAGCCGGACGTGCTGCGCGCGATGGCGTTCTGCCGGCGCGCGCGCGTGGCGCTCGTCCCCTTCGGCGGCGGCACCAGCGTGGTCGGCGGCGTCGAGGGGGGGGCCTCGCGCGGGCGCTTCGCCGGCGTAGCCTCGCTCGACCTGCGCCGGATGGATCGCGTGCTCGAGGTCGACGTCACCTCGCGCGCCGCGCGCATCCAGGCGGGCGCCACCGGGCCGCGCCTCGAGGAGCAGCTGCGCGCGCGCGGGCTCACGCTCCGCCACTACCCGCAGTCGTTCGAGTTCTCGACGCTCGGCGGCTGGATCGCGACGCGCTCGGGCGGGCACTTCGCGACGCTCTACACGCACATCGACGAGCTGGTCGAGTCGGTGCGCATGGTGACCGGGAGCGGCGTCTACGAGACCCGGCGCTTTCCGGGCTCCGGCGCCGGCCCGGCCCCCGAGCGGCTCGTCATCGGCTCGGAGGGGATCTTCGGGGTCATCACGGAGGCCTGGATGCGCCTGCACGCGCGGCCGAGGTTCCGAAGCCGCGCGAGCGCGTCGTTCACGCGTTGGGAGGACGCGGTGGAGGCGACGCGCGCGATCGCGCAGTCGGGACTCTACCCGACCAACTGCCGCCTGCTCGACGCCTCGGAGGCGGCGCTCAACTTCGTCGCCGACGACGGCAGCCACGTGCTGCTGCTCGCCTTCGAATCGGCCGATCACGACGGGGTCGCCGCGATCACGCGCGGGGCGGCGATCGCCGAGGAGCACGGCGGCCGGGTCTCGAAGATCGTGCACCGCCAAGGCGAGGAGCAGGCCGACGAGGCGGCGAGCGCGGCGTGGCGTGCGGCGTTCCTCGAGGCCCCCTACCTGCAGTCGACGCTCGTGAGCCTCGGCGTCATCGCCGACACGTTCGAGACCGCCTGCACGTGGGCCGCGTTCCCCGCGATGCACCGCGCGATCGTCGACGCGGTCGAGCGCGCGATGCGAGAGTCGTGCGGCGGCGGGCGCGTTCAGTGCCGCTTCACGCACGTCTATCCCGACGGCCCCGCGGCCTACTACACGTTCGTCACGCAGGGGCGCCCGGGCGACGAGCTCGCGCAGTGGGCGACGATCAAGCGCGCGGCCTCCGACGCGCTGTCGCTGCACGGCGGCACCACCACGCATCACCACGCCGTCGGTCGGCTGCACCGCACGTGGTACGACCGCGAGCGGCCGGTCCCCTTCGGCGACGCGCTGCGCGCGGTGAAGGCGACGCTCGATCCGGCGGGGATCATGAACCCCGGAGTGCTCGTCGACCCGCCGTCGGGGCCGGGCCGATCGTCGTTCCCGCCCCCGCCGGGCGACGGACGATCGCCGCTCGGGTAGGTGCGTCGCGAAGGGAGACGTCTCGCGCGCGACGGCAGGTGAACGCTGGGCGCGCGTGCCGTCTAGCAGGCCGTTGAGAAACGGCCTGCGGAAACTGTGACAGACAGCAGGCCGTGTCGATCGCGCGGCGAGTTTCGGGTAGACGCGGGAGAGGATCGGGTAGCTCCGGAGAGACTCAACGGCCTGCTAGGGCTAGCGTCGGCCCGGCGTCCGCGTCGAGTTCGTGCAGACGTTCCCGCGCAGTCGCAGGAATGTCACGAGGCGTAGGCAACGTTCCGGCCGTCAAGGAGGCCGATTCCATGCGTCACGTCGTTTCGGGTTGCACGCTCGTCGCGCTCGTCGTCACCACCACTTCCGCCTTCGCGCAGACGTCGCCCGACGCGACGGGCGCGGGGCCGGCTTCGGCTTCGGCTTCGGCACCGGCATCGGCACCGGCTTCGGCACCGGCATCGGCACCGGCACCGGCATCGGCATCGGCACCGGCATCGGCACCGGCATCGGCACCGGCATCGGCATCGGCTTCGGCACCGGCACCGGCACCGACGAAGTCCGGCGTCGGCGAGGCGCCCTCTTCGCCGACGGGTGGCAACGGCGACAAGCAGGTCGTGCTCGGCAAGTTCAGCGCGCAGATCTACGGCTTCGTCGAGGCCGACACCATCCACGACTCCACCCAGAGCTTCCAGGATCTCGCCGGCAACGGGAACATCGCCAAGCCCGGCAGCTACGCGGGCGATCACGGCCGCGAGACCTTCAGCGTCCGCAACTCGCGCTTCGGCATCAGGATGACGGGCCCTTCGACCGAGACCATCCGCACCAGCGCGATGCTCGAGATGGACTTCCTCGGCAACCAGCCCAATTCGCCCAACGGGTCCAATCCGTCGGTGTCGCAGGGGGCCTTCTACGGCAACCCCACCTTCCGCATCCGCCACTTCAACTTCAAGGTCGAGACCCCCGTCGTCGACGTGCTCCTCGGCCAGTACTGGCAGCTGTTCGGGTGGCAGTCGACGTTCCACCCGGCGACGGTCGAGATCCAGGGGGTTCCTGGCCAGATCTACTCGCGGGCCGTGCAGGCGCGCATCTCGAAGCACGTGCACTCCGACCCGCTCGACTTCGAGATCGCCGTCGCGGCCGCGCGTCCGCCGCAGCAGGACTCGCAGACGCCGGACCTCCACGGCGGCCTGAAGTTCACGCTCAATCACTGGACCGGTTGGCACAGCAACGGCGCGGCCGGCGGCGCGATCGACGGCCTCTCGCTCGGCGTCTCGGGGGTCTACCGCGACTTCAACGTGCAGGAGCTCTCCGCCAAGCCCGCCGGCTCGCACTCCGCGAGCGGCTACGGCGTCTCGATCGACGCGCTCTTGCCGATCATCCCCGCGACCGCCAAGGACAACTCCAACGCGCTGACGATCAACGCATCGTTCGTCAGCGGCGTGGGCATCGCGGACCTCTTCACGGGGCTCACCGGCGGCGTCGTGACCGGCACGCTCACGACGGCGACCGGCACCACCGCGTTCACCGGAGACGTGGACAGCGGCCTCGTCGCCTACGACGCGAACGGGATGCTGCACGCGATCCAGTGGACGTCGGTGCTCGTCGGCCTTCAGTACCACCTGCCGGTCGCGGGGCTTTGGGTCGCCGCGAACTACTCGCAGATGCACTCGAACAACTCGACGCAGTTCGGCGGCGCGGCCGGCCCCGGCGGCGTGTTCGACCAGTCTCGCTGGTACAGCGGCAACCTCTTCTGGGACGCGTCGAAGGCGGTGCGCTTCGGCGGCGAGTTCGCGCACTTCGAGCAGACCTACGGCGACGGCGTGAAGGCCAAGAACGACCGGGTGCAGGCGTCGGCGTTCTACATCTTCTGAGCCGCGGGCCCGCGCGTTGGGGGGGAGCGAACCGCCGCGCCCCCTGGCGCTCGTCGAGCGCACGCGCGCCGGCAGGCCGTCGAAAGAGCGGCCTGCGCAAGGCGTGACCGTCCGCCGGCCGTGGCCGATCGCGCGGAGAATCACGGCA
>JAJXTK010000272.1 GCA_021783935.1 Myxococcales bacterium
TCGGCCGGTCTCGGAGAAACTCCACAGCCTGCTAGCAGGCCGTTGAGAAACGGCCTGCGGAAACCGTGACCGTCAGCAGGCTGTGGTCGATCGCGCGGGCGATCGCGGCATGACCCGGGAGAGGATCGGCCGGTCCCGGAGAAACTCGACGGCCTGCTAGGGCCGCGACGGCGAAGCGTCCCCCTCGACGACCTCTTCCTCGCCCTCTTTCTCTTTGCCTCGCAGGCCGAGGGCGCGGAACTTCTTGTAGAGGTGGCTGCGCTCGAGGTCGAGCCCGCGGGCCGTCGCGGCCATCTGGCCGCCGTGGTGCTTGAGCGCCTCTTGGAGGATCGTCCGCTCCGCCTCCTCGACCAGCACGCGATACGGCATTCCCGGGCGGAAGAGGCCGCCCGGCGCCGGCGCGCCCGCCTGCGGCAGGAACGAGCGCACCTGCTCGGCGTCGATCGTCTCGTCGGGGCTCAAGATCACCAGCCGCTCGATGAGGTTCTTCAGCTCGCGCACGTTGCCGGGGAACGAGTAGGCCGACAGCACCGCGAGCGCCTCGTCGGTGATCCCCATGCCGGGTCGATCGTTCGAGCGCCCGGCGAGCGCGAGGAAGTGGCGCGCGAGCAGCGGGATGTCCTCGCGGCGGGCGCGCAGCGGCGGGATCTCGATCGGCACGACGTGCAGGCGATCGAACAGGTCGGCGCGGAAGGCGCCGGTCGCGCTCGCGGCGACGAGATCGCGGTTGGTCGCCGCGACGACGCGCACGTCGATCTTGAGCACCTCGCCGCCGCCGACGCGCTCGATCTCCTTCTCTTGCAGCACGCGCAAGAGCTTGGCCTGCATCGGCAGCGGCATGTCGCCGACCTCGTCGAGGAAGAGCGTGCCGCCGTTCGCGCGCTCGAACTTGCCGCGCCGCATCTTGGTCGCGCCGGTGAACGCGCCAGCCTCGTGGCCGAACAGCTCGCTCTCGATCAGCTCGGCCGGGATGGCCGCGCAGTTCATCTTCTCGAGGGGGCCACGCGCGCGCGGCGAGTTGTTGTGGATCGCGCGCGCGACGAGCTCCTTGCCGGTGCCGCGCTCGCCGACGACGAGCACGTTCGCGTCGCGCGCCTTGGCCGCCCGCGCGATGCGCTCTTGGAGCTGCGCCATCGCCGGCGAATCGCCGAGGATCTCCGCGTCGAACCCCGCCTGCGCCTTGAGCTCGCGGGCCTCGGCCTCGGCGCGCACCAAGCGCAGGGTGTTGTCGAGGACGAGCAGCAGCCGGTCGGTCGACAGCGGCTTCTCGAGGAAGTCGAGCGCGCCGAGCTTGGTCGCGCGAACCGCGGCGTCGATCGTGCCGTGGCCGCTCATCACGATGCACGGGATCTCGTTTCGCGCCTGACGCAGCCGCGTGAGCATCTCGATGCCGTCGCCGTCGGGGAGCGCCACGTCGAGCAGCAGCAGGTCGTAGGCGCGCTTCTGCAGCTTCTCCTCGGCGACGCGCACTCCCCCCGCTACGTCGACGGCATAGCCCTCGAGCCGCAGCGCCGTGCCCAGCGTGGTCAGGATGTTCGGCTCGTCGTCGACCAGGAGCAGGTGCGCGTTCGCCATGCGTGCGCCCTAGAAGAGACGCCGGCCGACGCGAGGACGCAACGGGCCCCCGGGCGCGCCGCGCGCCGTGTGGCTCGTGTCCGCCGCGCTCACCGGCCGTCCGCCGACGCGGCGCGCGCCCGCCTCGCCTCCACGAGCGCGTGCAGCACCGGCGAGCCACCGAGCAAGCGCGCGAGGTCGCGCTCGGCGCGCGCTGCGTAGAGGCGGCCGCACGCCTGCATGCGCGCCTCTGGGTCGCCGCCCGTGTCGGGGCAGGGCATCGCCTCGCTCGTCCCTTCGAGCATGGAGCTCTGCAGCCGCCGTACCTTGCTCCAGAGCCGCGAATTCCCACACCGCGCGCGTGCCGATCGCCGTCGTCCGGAGAAGCGCCCGGATGCCTCCGGGGAGCTTCCCCTCGCGGGGGCCTCACCTGGGCTTGAAGATCGACGGGATCGGCGGCAGCGGCAGCGTGATGATCGACGGCGCCGGCGTCGCGGTCGCCGTCGGCTTCGGCGGCGGCGGCGTCGCGCTCGCGTCGTCGGTCCCCTTCAGCGTGACCTTGACCTCCCGGATGTGCCCCGCGTTCGCCAGGAGCAGCGAGACGACGTCGCCCGGAGAGTGGCGGCGGATCTTGTCGGAGAGGGCGTCAGCGGTGCGCGTGAGATCGCCGTCGACGGCGACGATGACGTCGGCCGTGAGCGGATCGCCAGGCTTGATCCCCGCGGCCGCGGCGGGGCTGCCAGGCTCGACGGAGACGACGCGCACGCCGAGGGGCTCGGTGAGGCCGACGGCGCCGAGCCACGCGCTCGGCGCGCGCGCGGACGCGGGGGCCGACTTGAGGAAGCTCCGCACCTGCGCGAGCGGCACGCCGAAGAGGGTCGGCGTGCACATCGATTTCGCGCCCGCGACCGGCGCGCCGCCCGGGGCGCACGCGCGCGTGACGAGCGCGACCACGCCGCCGTCGGCGTCGACGAGCGGCCCGCCGATCGCGATCGCCTTGGCCGGATCGAGCGACAGGGCGTCCTTCAGCGTCTGGCCGTCGGGCGAGAGGTAGTCACGCTTGCCGAGCACCGGCGTCGCCTGCGGCTGCGTCTTGCCCGTCTTCAAGAGCACGTACGTCGAGAAGGTGGCCGCGGGCGCGAGCGGATCGGAGGCGCTCGCGTTGGCGCCCGCCACCCCCTTGGTCGACTGCGGCACGACGAGCGCGAGGTCCCACGCCGCGTCTTCGTGGACCATCTTCGCCTTGACGGTGCCGATGTCCGGATAGCGGATCTCGAGGTCGCCGCCGGTGCTCGCGGCGATGGGGCTGCGCGCAGTCAACACGACCGAGCGCTCGTTCAACAGCACACCGAGCGCGATCGGCCGCTTGTCGCGCTCGATCACGACGATCGCGTGGTGGGTCCGATCGAACCCTTCGGGGCCCTTGGCCCCGGCGCTGGAGGTGGTCGCGCCTGACGCGGATGTCGCAGCGACCGTGGCCGTGGGCGACGTCGTCGACCCCGGCGGCGGGATCCACACCCACGGGCCCGGAGGTCCGGCGGGCGCGTCCTTCGCGACGAGCAAGGCGCCGATCACGACCGGCGAGGTCAGCGCCAACAGGAGCGAGAGCGGACGGCGGAGCGCGCGCAGGGCCATGGCAAAGAGCAGTGTAGCAATCCCCGCGCCGTACGGTCGCCCTCGCCGAACGGGGGCGATCGAGAATCAGGGAGCGCACCGCGCAGGTGCGACGCGCTCAGGAGTCCGTGGGGGGCCTCGACGAGACGCGCGGCGGCGGCGCGGTCAGATCCTCGCCGCCGAGCAGGTCGCTCAGGCGCGGCGCGAAGGCCTCGGCGACGCACAGCTCGACCTCGGCCGCCGTCGAGAGCGTCATCACCTCCGCCGCGAGCGCCTCGCACTCCTCGAGCGTCATGCGGCGCATCGCCTCCTTGATCTCCGCGATCGCGGCCGCCTCCATCGACAGCTCGCGGATGCCCATGCCGACGAGCAGGAGCGCCGCGAGCGGGTCGGAGGCCATGGCGCCGCAGATCGACGCCGAGATGCCGGCCTCGCGCGAGGCGCGGACGACGTTCGCGATGAGGCGCAGGATCGCCGGATCGAACGGCGAGGCGAGCGAGGCGAGCTGTTGGGAGGAGCGATCGATCGCGAGCGCGTACTGGACGAGGTCGTTGGTGCCGACGGAGAAGAAGGCCGCCTCTCGCGCGAACAGGTCGGCGCAGACCGCGGCCGCGGGCACCTCGATCATCATCCCGAGGGGGAGCTGACCGTGCTCGTGCCCCGCCGCGGCGACCTCCGCGAACGCGCGGTCGAGCAGCGAACGGCCCTCGCGCAGCTCCGCCACGCTCGAGACCATCGGCAACATCACCCGCAGCTCGCCGTAGGCCGACGCGCGCACCATGGCCCGCAGCTGCGCCATGAAGAGGTTCGGCTCGCGGAGCGCGAGGCGGATCGCGCGCAGGCCGAGCGCAGGGTTCGCCTCCTCGGGCAGCTCGATGGTCGGCGCGCGCTTGTCGCCGCCGAGGTCGAAGGTGCGGAGCGTGACCGCGCGCGGCGACATCATCTGCGCGATGGTGCGGTACAGCTCGAACTGCTCGTCCTCGCTCGGCGGCTCCTTGCGGTCGATGTAGAGGAACTCGGTGCGGTAGAGGCCGATCCCCTCGGCGCCGTGCTCGACGCCGAGCAGCGCCTCGGTCGGCAGCTCGACGTTCGCCTTGAGCGAGACGCGCGTGCCGTCGGCGAGCGTGCTCGGCTCGCGGAGGCGCTTGCGCAGCAGCTGCGTGCGCGAGAAGTGGCGATCGCCGCGCGCGCGCGCCCGCGCCGCCATGTCGGTCGAGGGGCGGATGTGCACCTCGCCGCGCAGGCCGTCGACGATGACGGTGTCGCCCGTGCGCACGGCCGCGAGCGCGCCGGTGACCCCGACGACGGCCGGGATCTCGAGCGCGCGCGCCATGATCGCCGTGTGGCTCGTGCGCGTGCCGACCTCGGTGACGAAGCCGACGATCGGCTCGCGGATCATCGCGGCGGTGTCGGCCGGCGAGAGGTCGTGCGCGACGACGATCGTCGGCTGCGCGACGTGCACGCCGAGCGGCGGGGTCGGCCTTCGCACCCGCGTCTGGCCGGGCTCGGTGAGGCGCAGAGCGCCGATCGAGCGCGGCGCGTTGGCCGCGAGGGCGCGCTGGAGGCGGTCGCCGACGAACTCGACGTCGTGGCGACGCTCGCGCAGGTAGGCGTCGTCGAGCTGATCGAACTCGCGGACGATCATCTGCACGGCGAGCTCGACCGCCCACTCGGCGTTGCGGAAGCGCGCCTCGATCTCCTCCTGCACGGCGCTCGCGAGCGACGGGTCGGCGAGCATCGCCTGGTAGGCCTCGAGGATCTTCAAGTGCTCGGCCGGGAGCTTCGCGGCGACCCGCGTGTGCACCTCGGCGATCTGCGACTTGGCGTCCTCGACCGCGTCGACGTAGCGCTCGAGCTCGAGCGGGACCTCCTCCTTGAGGATCGTGCGACGCGGGATTCGCCCCTGCCCCGGCTCGAGGACGAGCGCCGTGGCGATTGCGACGCCCGGGGAGCCGGCGATGCCGTGCAGCGGCTCGACCGCGAGGCCCGAGTGGCTGCTGGGGGGGCGTGAGGAGCTGGACACGGCGCTACTCGGGCTCCCCGAAGCGGCCGGCGATGAGCTCGCCGATCGCGGCCACGCACTCGTCCGCGCGGTTGCCCGTCGCGGTCACGTCGATCACGGTCCCCTTCGACGCGCACAAGAGCAGCACCCCCATGACGCTCTTGGCGTTGGCCGACTGATCGTCGCGCGACACGACGACCTCGCACGGAAAGCGGCTCGCGAGCTGCACGAGCTTGGTCGCCGCGCGCGCGTGCAGGCCGAGCACGTTGCGGATCTCGAAGCTGCCCTTCGCGTCGTTGCTCATTCGCTCCTCCCGGCGCCGGACGCCGGCGTGGTCTTCACCTCCAGCGACGCCCGCGAGGCGCGCCCCGACGGCAACCCGGGCCCCGGCAAGAGCGGCCCGGGATCGGAGCCGCGCGAGCCGGCGAACTCGCCGCGCGCGACGTCTCGGTGCACGACGCTCACGTTCGCGATCTCACGCGCGGCGAGCCGCTGCGAGAGCGCCTCGGCCACCGCCACCGAGCGGTGCCGCCCGCCGGTGCAGCCGACGGCGATGGTGAGGTAGGCCTTCCCCTCGCGCGCGTAGAGCGGGATCGCGTGCGCGAGCAGCGCCTCCACGTTCGCGAGGAAGACCTTGGCCTCGTCGGTGTCGAGCACGAACGCCGAGACGTCGGCGTCGGTGCCGGGCCGGTGCTTCATCGCAGGCACGAAATACGGGTTCGCGAGGAAGCGGACGTCGAAGACGAGATCGGCGTCGACCGGCGCGCCGAACTTGAAGCCGAACGACACCAGGCGCGTGGCCATGCGCCCGGGCTGGCCGGGCGCCGCCGCCGAGAACTGCGCCGCCAGGGCCTGCCTGAGCTCGTGGACGTTGAGGCGCGTGGTGTCGATCACGCGCGTCGAGCGCGCGCGCAGCGGCGCGAGGCGCTCGCGCTCTCGGTGGATGCCGTCGAGCACGTCGCCTTCGGCGGCGAGGGGGTGGGGGCGGCGCGTCTCGCTGAAGCGCCGCAAGATCGACTCGTCGCTCGCGTCGATGAACACGACGTGCAGGTCGCGCGTGCCGGAGGCGGCGAGCGCGTCGACGACCTCGTCGATGGCGGCGAGGAAGTCGCCGAGGCGCACGTCGAAGCCGAGCGCGACGCGCGGCACGCCCCCCCGCTCGCAGAGGTCGACGATCTCGGGCGCGAAGCCCGTCGGCAGGTTGTCGCAGCAGTAGAAGCCCAGATCCTCGAGCGCGTGGAGCGCGGTGGATTTGCCCGCGCCGCTCATACCCGTGACCACGACGACCTGCGTACGGATCGCCGGCGGCTCGGTCGAACGAAGGCGCGAAGCTCGACTCATCGCTCCCTCCTCGATGCCGACAGGGGGCCGGGCGCTTCGGACGGCGGGCTCGGCGGGCGATGAGCGAAGCCGTCGCGGAGCGTGTTGGCGAGCACGGAGCTCTGCGGGGTCGGGCGCCCGAGCAGGGCCTGTTCGAGCCGCTCGCGGAACGCTTGCGCGCCGTGGTGACCCGCCTTCTTCAAGAGCTCGTTGCGGGCCGCGATCTCCAGGATCGTCGCCATGTCGCGACCCGGCCGCACCGGGATGGTGACCTCCGGGATGTCGACGCCGAGCAGGTGATAGTGGCGCTCCTCGAGGCCGAGGCGATCGTAGTCGAGCGCGCCGGCCGCGTCGGACACGTCGGAGAGCAGCACCACCAGATCGATCGGCATGTGCTCACAGACGCTCGTGACGCCGAACAGATCCTTCACGTTGAGGATGCCGAGGCCGCGGATCTCGATGTGGTGCTCGAGCAAGGCCGCCGCCTGCGCCATGACGATGCCCGGCGGGCGATACCAGCAGTCGACCACGTCGTCGGCGACCAGGCGGTGGCCGCGCATGACCAGATCGAGCGCGCACTCGGACTTGCCGATGCCGCTGCGCCCGAGCAGCAGCACGCCGACGCCGAAGATGCCGATGTGCACGCCGTGGATGCGCGTGCGCGGCGCGAGCCGCTCGTCGAGGAACGCGTGCAGCGCGTTGATCGTGGTCGACGACTTGCGCGGCGTGCCGAGCAGCGGCGTGTCGGTCTCCTCGCAGGCGGCGGTGAGCTCGGGCAGCGGATCGACGCCGCGCGAGAGCACGACCGCGCACGGGCGCAGCCCCGCAAAACCGCGGCAGGCGCGCACGCGCGCGGCGTCGTCGAGCGACTCGAGAAACGAGATCTCCGTGGCGCCGAGGATCTGCACGCGCCACGACTCGAGGCCGTGGAAGTGCCCCACCAGCGCGAGGCCCGATTTCTGGATGCGCGCATTGCGGATGCGCCGATCGAGCCCCTTCTTGCCCGAAAGCACGCGCCACGCGAACGCCGGCGACGAGTCCTCGAGCAGCTGCGCGACGCTGATGCCGACCGGATCGGGACCGCCCGACGAGGGCTCGCCGGTGCGATCGTCGGAGGTGACCTCCGCGCCCGCCACCGGCTCCGCGCCCTCGGTCGCGCCCCCCGCTCGCATGGTCACGGCACCTTCGCGTCGGCCTCGCGGAGCAGCTCGTAGACGTCGCGCGCGGCGGGCGCGACGACGAGCTTCTCGCGGAGCGACGGCTCGCGGAGCACGCGCGAGACGCGCGCGAGGATGCGCAGGTGCTCGACCTGCGCGTGCATGCCCTTCTTGGGGCCGATCACGCCGACCACGATGCGGGCGGGGCGCGCGTCGATCGCGTCGAACGGCACCCCCTCCCTGACGACCAGCAGCGCGGCGATCTGCCGATCGAGGTCGCCGAGGAAGCCGTGCGGGATCGCGATGCCGTCGCCGATGCCCGTCGACTGGAGCCCCTCGCGCTCTTCGAGGACCGTGCGCACGACGGCGACGTCCTTGGTCGCGGTGCCGAGCGACAGCAGCGACGCGATCCGCTCGATCGCGTCCGCCTTGCGCTCGAGGCTGCGCACGACCTCGACGCGGTCCTCCGCGAGAATCTCCGACAAGCGCATGCGCGGATCTTGTCACGCGGCGCAGCGCGGACG
>JAJXTK010000273.1 GCA_021783935.1 Myxococcales bacterium
CGTTCCTCGTCGTCGCCGGCAACATCGTGCCGGGGAGCGTGATCCGCGTGGTCGACGTCGGGGTGAACCCGACGCGCACCGGCGCGCTCGACGTGCTGCGCGCGATGGGGGGCGGCGCCCAGATCGTGCCCAAGGGGGAGCGCGGCGCCGAGGCGGTCGCGACGCTCGAGATCTCCGCCGCGGTCGACGAGCGCGGCCACGGCCTGCTCGAGACGCCGATCGCGGGCGAGCTCGTCGCGCGAGGCATCGACGAGGTGCCGGTGCTCTGCGTCGCCGCAGCGCTCGCCAAGGGCACGACGATCCTGCACGACGCGCAGGAGCTCCGCGTCAAGGAGAGCGACCGCCTGGCGACCATGGCGAAGGTGCTCGGCGCCTTCGGCGTCACCGCGCGCGAGCTGCCGGACGGGCTCGAGATCGACGGGCGCCCGGGCGCGACGCTCCGCGCGGCGACGGTCGACTCCGAGGGCGATCACCGCATCGCCATGTCCGCGGCGCTCCTCGCCCTGCGCGCCGACGGCCCCTCGCGCGTGCGCGACGTCGACTGCGTGGCCACGAGCTTCCCGGGGTTCGCGAAGATGCTCGGCGACCTGGGCGCGAAGGTCGAGCAGGTGCCGAGCGCGTGAGGGGCGACTAGCAGGCCGTCGAGTTTCTCCGGAGCTGCCCGATCCTCACCCGCGTCAACCCGAAACTCGCCGCGCGATCGACACGGCCTGCTGTCGGTCACGGTTTCCGCAGGCCGTTTCTCAACGGCCAGCTAGAACGTCTGATCGGCGAAGTGGAAGACGAGCCAGTGCGGCGTCGCGGACGTCGGGCGCACGACGAGCGCCCCGTCGGCGCCGGCGCCGTAGCGGTGGACGTTGTGGACGCTCGTGCCGCCGCTCCCCTGCGCGTAGGCAGAGATCGGGGCCCCGATCTCGAGCGCGTCGGCGACCTTCGGGACCAGCTGCGCCATGGCGACCGGCGCGAACGGCGCGGCGCCCGAGTGCAGGCCGAGGTCGGTCGCATAGTCGAGGCGCAGCACGCCGCCGTGGAACCCCTCCGCGAAGGAGGGGCCGATCAGCGCGTGGTCGAGCTCGCCGAAGCGCACGTCGGGATCGCCGGAGGTCGACAGGACGTTCACCACGACGCGGTAGACGGCGCCGTTCGCCTCGACCTCGACGATGACGTGGTCGCTGTTCGGGAGCGGGCAGACGTCGCCGGGCGACACGACCGCCACGACCGTGCCGTCGAGGCGCCCCCAGCCGCCGGGCAGCGCGTCGCCGAAGGCGTCTACGCACGCGGCGCTCTTCGAGCCGTCGGTCGCCGCCTCGTCCGCGGCCTCGAGCGTGGAATCGACCGTGCCGCCGACGTCGGCGGCGCTGGCCGCGTCGTCGGCCGAGGCGCTCGCGGGCGCCGAGGTCGAGCAGCCGAGCGCTCCGAAGGCGGCCAGCGTGGCGAGGGCGAGGGCGAGTCGAACGCGGGACATGCCGACCTCATCGCACGGCGATGGGCGCGAAGGGAAGTCACGGCCGAGCGCGCACGTCGTTCGTCGGACGTGGACGCGGCGGGCCTCTGCGGCTACGAAATGACCTTCCCATGCAACGGCAAACGACCGCAGTCGTGGCGATGGACGGGCCTGCGGGTGCGGGCAAGAGCACCGTCGCGCGGCGGGTCGCGCAGGCCTTCGGCTTCACGCTCCTCGACACCGGCGCGCTCTATCGCACTGTCGCCCTCGCCGCCCGCCGCGCCGGCGTGACCCTGAGCGACGGCGAGGCGATGACCCGCTTCGCCGAGCAGCTCGTCGCGCGCAACGGGCTCGAGATCGAGCCGACCGAGGCGAGCGGCATGCGCGTGCGCCTCGACGGCGAAGAGGTCGGCCAGGCGATCCGCACCCCGGAGATCTCCATGGGGGCGAGCCAGGTCAGCGCGATCCCCGGCGTGCGCTCGGCCCTGCTCGCGTTGCAGCGCGATTTCGTGCGCCTCGGGCGCGCGCGCGGCGTCGTCTGCGAGGGGCGCGACATCGGCACCGTCGTCTTCCCGAACGCCGACGTGAAGCTCTTCCTCACCGCGTCGGTCGACGTGCGCGCCGAGCGCCGCTACCGCGAGCTCGCCGACGAGGGGGCGAGCGTCTCGCTCGAGGCGACGCGCCAGGAGGTCATCCAGCGCGACGCGCAGGACGAGGGGCGCGCGATCGCGCCGCTGCGACGCGCCGACGACGCGATCCTCGTCGACTCGACGGGGCTCGATCTGGAGGGGGTCGTCGACAAAGCCGTCGACCTCGTGCGCGCGCGGCTCGCCGCCGAGGCCGCGCGATGAGCGGCGGCCGGCGCGCCCCGCGCCTCATCCACATTCGCGCGCCCCGCAAGCCCATGAGCGTGCGGCCCGGTGCGACCACGAGCGGGCCAGCCTCTACGCCGCTCTCGTCGGAGGACGCGAGCGGGCGAGCGGTGCCCTTCGACGTCGTGCGGCGCGACCTGCAAGCCGGCGCGCTCGCGCGCGAGACGGAGGTCTTCTACCCAGGCGTCGAAGACTGGACGCCGGCCGCCGACGTCGCCGAGCTCTGGGTCGCGCCGCCGCCGCCCGAGGCCGACGAGCCCGCCGAGGTCGACGCCCCGGCCTCGGTCGAGGCAGCCGCCTCGCAGCGCTCGCCCACGCGGCGGCGATCGTTCGGCGCGGTCACGGTGCTCGGCGCGGTGTTCGGTCTCGTCGCGCTGCTCGGCGCGGGCCTCTACGCGATCTACTTCGTCTACTTCCGTTACGTGCCGGTCGCAGTGCAGCACCTGCCGAACAAGTGCGTCGTCGCGGCGCGCGTAGACCTGGTCGACTGGGCGTTCTTCGGGCCGCTCAGCAAGAAGGTCGAACCGGCGATCGAGGACGCCCTGCAGCCGAAGCCGTCGCCGGCGCCGCCGCCGGGGCCGCCGGGTCCGACGCTCAAGGAGCGGCTTCGCGCGAGGGCCGGGCTGAACGCCGACGGCGATCTGCGAGAGGTCGCGATCTGCGTGTTCCAAGACGGCAACGTGAAGGGGGGGGTCGACGCGCCCGATCCGCTCGGGGGCTTCCGCATGGTCGTGGCGCTGGGGGGCCGCATCAGGCCGGGCTCGATCCCCGGCATCTACGAGGCCATTCGAAGCGAGGGGTGGGGCGCGACTCTCAAGCTCGAGGGCGCCGGCGAGGCGGCGACCATCCGCGTTCCCGGCGCCGTGGGCGGCGTCATCGGTCAGGCCGACGACGGCACGCTGCTCTTCGCGCCCGACGACGCGACGCTCGCGAAGATCCGCGAGGCGCGCGCCGAGGAGGAGGCCCTCTTGTCGACGGGGCTCTTGCAGCAGGGTTCGCTCGAGATCGCCGCGCGACACGTCGCCTTCGCCTTCGGGTCCGCGGCCATGTCCCCGACGAGGCTGGTCGATCAGGCCACGATCGACGCGATCGGCGCGGTGCAAGAGGGGCGCTTCGCGATCGACGTCGGCGGCGATCCCAAGGTGCTGCTGTCGCTCGACGAGAAGCGCGAAGCCGACGCAAGGGCGCTCGAGGGGCGCGCGCGCCATCTGATCGGCGCCGTGCAGAAGGAGCTCGCCGCCTCGAGCCGCGACTACGCCGGCGAGCAGGCGGCGCTCGCGAGCGCGCTCGTTAGGCGCGACGAGCTGCGCCTCGACGTGCGCCTCCTCTTCCGCTTCGCCGACGTCGATCGCGGCGCCGGCGAGCTCGCCGCGATGCTGCGCGACGAGGCATCTCCCGTGCGCCTGTCGCTCGACGTCGCCGTCGGTCGTCGGCCGCCGCCGACCCCGGCGCCGTCCGCGTCCGGCTCGGCTTCGGCGGCGCCCTCCGCGCTGCCCGCGCCGTCGGGAACTGCCCCCGCGGCCTCGGGCATGCCATCCTCGAGCGCGAGCCGCCCGCTGCGGCCCTTCGACGAGTGACCATGGCGAACGAGCAGCTCACCGAAGGCGGCGCCGCGCCCGACGACGCGAGCGATCGCGGCCCGCGAGACGAGGCCAAGGGGGGCCTGCTCGGCGGGCTCGTCAAGGAGGTCCGCCCCCACCAGTGGGTGAAGAACCTCTTCGTGCTGGCGCCGCTCTTCTTCGCGAAGAACGTCTTTCACCCCGAGATGCTCACGCGCAGCCTCGCGGCGGTCGGCATCTTCTGCCTGCTCTCGGGGGCGGTGTACACGCTCAATGATCTCGTCGACGTCGAGGCCGATCGCGCGCACCCCGAGAAGCGCAAGCGGCCGATCGCCTCGGGACGCGTGCCGGTGGCGGTCGCGCGCGTGTTCCTGGCGGGGCTGCTGGTCGTCGCCTTCGGCGTCGCGCTCGCAACGCTGCGCATGAAGTTCGTCGCGGTCGCGGCGGCCTACTTCGTCGGCAACGTCGCCTACTCGCTGAAGCTCAAGAAGATCCCGTTCGTCGACGTGCTCCTCATCGCGCTCTTCTTCTGCCTGCGCGTGCTCGCTGGCGGCTACGCGATCGACGTGCGCGTGAGCCTGTTCATGTTCGCGTGCACCTTCCTGCTCGCGCTCTTCCTCGGCTTCGGCAAGCGGCGGCACGAGATCGCCCAGGAGCACGCCGGCAAGACGCGCAAGGCCTTGAAGGCCTACTCGGCGCGCGGCCTCGACGTCGCGCTCACCATCACCGGCTCGCTCACGATCCTCACGTACATCGCCTACACGCTCGATCCGGCGACGCAGGCGTTCTTCAAGTCCGATCAGCTCTGGATGACCACGCCGTCGGTCCTCATCGGCATCACGCGCTTCGTGCAGATCGTCAAGACGCACCCGAAGGCCGAGTCGCCGACGCAGGAGATGCTGAAGGACGCGCTCTTCGTCGTGAATCTGGTCGCGTGGGCGATGGTCGTGCTCGTGATCGTCTATCGAATCCGGCCGACGGCCGGCTGACGGGCGGCGTCGCTCGAGAGCCTCACCGCGTCGCGGATCGCCGCGCGCACCGCGCCGGGCTCCTCGAGGTGGGGCGAGTGCCCCGTCTCGCGCAGCACGCGCAGCTCGGCGGCGCGGAGCTTCGAGGCGATGGTTCGCGCGACAGCGAGGGGCACGAGGCGATCGGCGTCGCCGTGGAGCAGGATCGTCGGCGCCGCCACCTGGCCGAGCCGCGCCTCGAGCGGCGAGACGTCGAGCGACCGCAGCAGCCTGCGAACGTAGGGCGCGCGGCCGAGCACGCGCCAGCCGTCCCAGTAGCGATCGAGGGTCGCGTCTTGGTGCGTGAACGACCCGTGCACGGCGTCGCGCAGCAGCTCGCGACGCATCGTCGGCGAGCCCGAGAGGCGCATCATGACCTCGGCGACGCCGCGGTGTCGCAACAGCCCGAGCGAGAGCGGGAGCGGCATGGCGGCGCCGATTGTGCCGAGCAGCACCAGCGCGCCGACGCGTCCAGGGCGCTGGATGGCGAGCTCGAGCGCCACGCCACCCCCCATCGACCAGCCGACGACGACCGCGCGCTCGACCCGCGCAGCCTCCATGTACCCGTCGACCCACCGCGCCATCTCGCCGAGGTCGAGCGTCCGCGCAGGGAAGTCCGTCAGCCCGTGCCCCGGCAGGTCGATCGCGTGCACCGTCATCGCGTGGGCCAGCGAGGCCTGGAGATCGAAGAAGGTGAGCGCGTTCTCTGTGACGCCGTGCACGAGCACGAGCGGCGGCCCGCTTCCCTCGACCACGGCGTGTACTTCGCCGTGTCGCGTTCGGACGAGGGAACCGGGGGCGTCGCGGCGGGCGGTGCGGAGATCGCGTCGAGGCGTGGGCGGCATGTCGTACCCCCGTGTGAGCCTCGTCGATCCTTCGAGGGTTTTCGACCCTGCGCTCAGTGCCAGCAGAAGGAGGCGATGGGCGTCGTGGGGGTCGGCGGCGTCGCACTGAAGAGCCACGCGTCGCTCGCCGTCGGCGAGGCGAGGTTCTGCGCGTTGGTGTCGACGCAGACGCTCGTGTCGCCGTCCTTGTCGAGCTTCGGGGCGCGGCTCGGGATCGGCTCGACGCTGCACGGATCGGCGCCGCCGCTCCACGTCACGCGCGCGACCTGCCAGAGGTCGCCCATGGCGAACTTGCCGGTCGACGTCGCGATGTTCGAATCGAAGAGCGCGGGCCTCGCCGCCGCGAGGGGCACCTCGGGCGCGAAGCCGAGGGCGAGGCGGCGCTGGCCGTCGCAGTAGACGTTCACGTGCGCGTGGGCCGCGGCGCCGCGGTAGAAGTGCACGCCGAGCAGGAACTGATCGCCCGCGTTCGGCGCGTCGACGTTGATGTTCTCCGGGCCGCAGAACTCGGCCGACGGCTGGAAGGTGCTCGGCCGCGGCGCGCTCGGATCGGTGATCGCGAGGTTGCACTGCACGTTGTCGCGATCGAGCCGCGGGTTGTCGCACGCCTGCGTCGGCATCCGCAGCGAGCCCCAGCCGTGGCACGCGCTCGGATCGCTCTGCGCGTACCCCCAGCCGGGCGCCGGTACGTCGCAGCCGGGCACGCCGCCGACGCACCCCGACCCGCAGGCGTAGTAGCAGTCGTCCGCGTTGGGCGCGGCGCCGCACGCGCCGAACCACCCGTGGCTCCCGTCGCAGCTCGGGTTGCCCTGCAGGCGCGCGAGGTGGAGATCGATATCGGTGGTCGAGAGCGGCCCCGCGCTGGACATCATCGAGCTCGCGCCCATGTCCCAGCACATCTCGGCGCGCACGCCCGGCCAGCGGACCTGGACCTTCTGCGAGCAGGCGTAGTGCTTGCCGCGCAGGTCGAATTCCCCCGTGACTATGTAGTCGCCCGAGAGCGAGAAGGCCGGCCAGATCTGGTGGCGCGCGTCGTCGCTCGGCGTCTGCAGGCCGCGCTGGTTCGCCTGCGCGCCGAAGCTCGCGGACTCGACGCCGATGCGGTCGGCAGTGGTCGCGTCCTTGCCGTCGTAGATCGCGAAGGTCGGGTGCGGCAGGATCTCGTCGCAGTCGCCCCCCGTGACGCTCCAGCGCCACCCCGTCGCGCGGCCGGGATCGACGCCGTGGATCCAGCTCGCGCCGTCGAAGACGAACGGCGTCGAAGGGCTCGGATCGAGCGGGTTCGGCTTCTTGCGCTCGAGATCGGTCGCGATCGGGTAGGGGGCGGCGACCAGCGGCTCGGTCGGGCAGCTGACGACGACGTCGTAGCAGGAGCAGTCGACGCCGGCCGGGTTCTCGTCGACGCCGTCGCAGTCGTAGTCGCCGGGGGCGCAGACGTCGCTCGCGTACGCGCCCTCGGCGCCGCGACACGTCCCGTCCCACGCCGCGCGCAGGAACTCCCCGGCCCCCGTCTGCACGCAGCGCATCGAGCCGCGCGCGTTCTCGCGGCACCAGCCGACGGCGCTCCCCGTCGCGTCCGCCTGGCTGGCCGGCAAGAGCCAGCAGGTGCGCGTCGCGCCCGGAGGGTGCGCGTCGTCGCAGCGGCACCCCTCGTCTACGACGCCGTCGCAGTCGTCGTCGAAGCCGTTTCCGTAGAGGCCATTCGGGAAGGTGCCGCTCGTGTCGCTGCGACCGTCGCACTCGTCGTCCGTCGGCGGGGCGCAGCGGCGCGCATATGGGCCCGGCCCGCGCACTCCGGTCCCGCCGTCGATGCAGCTCGTGGCCACCTCCGGCGCGCCGTCTTGCAGGTTCGCCCCGCCGCCGGCCTCGCTCATCGCGTCCGGCAACCCCCCTTCGACCTCGAAGCCCGAGACCATGGGCCCCTGGCCCGGCCCGGCTGCGCTTGCTCCGTCGGAGTCCACCGTCGCACTGCTCCCCGGCATGCAGCCGGCGAGGACGATCGCGAATGCGCCGAACAGGCGCGGACGACGCGTTGCCATCGCTGAGATCGATGCGACGAGACTCCCTAGGTTCTGACGAACGGAACATGCCATTGACCGCGAATCGGCTCATCGCGTCTATGCACTTGTCGCGTCGCGCACCCTCGCCCTCAATCCCCGCTCCCCATTTCCCCATTCCCCATTCCCCGTTCGAGCAAGCCCGCTTGCCGACAGCCGCCGCTGCCGCTGCCGCTGCCGCTGCCGCTGCCGCTGCCGCTGCCGCTGCCGCCACCGCCGCCGCCACCGCCACCGCTACCGCAACCGCAACCGCCACCGCAACCGCCGCCGCTGCCGCTGCCGCCACCGCCGCCGCCACCGCCACCGCTACCGCAACCGCAACCGCCACCGCAACCGCCGCCGCCACCGCAACCGCCGCCGCCTCCGCCACC
>JAJXTK010000274.1 GCA_021783935.1 Myxococcales bacterium
ATGTACTCGCTCATGTCGAAGCGGTGGAAGGCGATGCCGAGCGCCTTGGCGAGCTGCTTGGCGAGCTCGGTCTTGCCGACGCCGGTGGGGCCGGTGAACAGGAACGAGCCGATCGGCTTCTCGACGCCGCGCAGGCCGGCGCGCGCGAGCTTGATCGCCACGCAGACCTCGTCGATCGCCGCGTCTTGGCCGAAGATCACGCGCTTGAGGTCGCGCTCGAGGTTCCTCAGCTGCGCCTTGTCGCTGATGGTGACCTGCTTGGGCGGGACCTGCGCCATGCGCGCGACGACCGCCTCGATCTCCGGCACGTCGATGAGCGCCGGCTCGGCGACGACCTCGATCTCGGGCGCGTCGGACGCGGCGCCGTTGGCGGCCGAGACCTTCGCCGCGAGCTCCTTCTCGGCCCCCTCGGCCTTCTTCGCGGCCGCCACGTCGCCGGCGACCCCTCCAGCCGCGAGCTTCGCCGAGGCGCCCGCCTCGTCGAGCAGGTCGATGGCCTTGTCGGGGAGCTTGCGATCGTGGAGGTACTTGGCCGACAGGTGCACGGCCTGCTCGATGGCGGCCTTGGTGTAGCGGACGCCGTGGTAGGCCTCGTACTTCGGGCGTATCCCCTCGAGGATGGCGATGGCGTCGTCGATCGACGGCTCGCCGATCTCGACCTTCTGGAAGCGCCGCGACAGCGCGCGATCGCGCTCGAAGTGCGAGCGCAGCTCCTGGAACGTCGTCGAGCCGATGCAGCGCAGCTTGCCCGACGAGAGGGCCGGCTTGAGCAGGTTGCCCGCGTCGAGCGTGCCGCCGCTCGCCGAGCCGGCGCCGACGACGGTGTGGATCTCGTCGATGAAGAGGATCGCGTTCGGGCGCTTCTCGAGCGCCTTGATCACGGCCTTCATCCGCTCTTCGAAGTCGCCGCGGTAGCGCGTGCCGGCGACGAGCGCGCCCATGTCGAGCGCGTAGACCGTCGCCCCCTCGAGCGCCTTCGGGATCTCCTTGCGGACGATCTTCCACGCGAGCCCCTCGACGATCGCCGTCTTGCCGACCCCGGCGTCGCCGACGAGCAGCGGGTTGTTCTTGCGCCGACGCGCGAGCACCTGGATGGTGCGCTCGACCTCCTTGAGCCGGCCGACCAGCGGATCGATGCGCCCCTCGGTCGCCTCCTTGTTGAGATCGACCGTGAAGCTCTTGAGGGGGTCTTTGACCTTCTTCGGCTTGGCCGAGTCCTCTTCGTCCCGGTCTCCGTCTCCATCGGCGTCGGCCGGCTGCGCCTCCCCCTTGGCGTCGTCGTCGTCGTCGCCGATCTTCGAGACGCCGTGCGAGACGTAGTTGACTACGTCGAGGCGCGTGACCCCCTGCTCGTCGAGCAGCGCGACGGCCATCGAGTCGCGCTCGCTGAAGATCGCGATCAGCAGATCCGACGGCGTCACCACGTCCTTCTCGGCGCCTGCGACGTGCATCATCGCGCGGCGGATCACCCGCTGAAAGCCGAGCGAGTAGGTCGGCTGGGCGCCGGCCTTGCGGGGCATCTCCTCGTCGAGGTACTTCGCGAGCGCCTTCTTCAGCGCGTCGACGTCGGCCCCCGCGTGGCGCAGCACCTTCGCCGTGCTCTGCTCGAAGCAGAGCGCCTGCAACAGGTGCTCGACCGTTGCGTACTCGTGGTCACGCCGCGCGGCCTCCGAGCCCGCGTGGTTCAGCGCAATCTCCGTCTCGACCGAAAGCCGCATCTTCTACTCCGTGCGCGAGTCGGTCGGCAGCGAGCTCCAACGGGAGCACGCGCCGACGCTCGGTCGTTGGATGCAAAGATCGTCGCGCGCGTCGACTACCTGCCCATCGATGCATCATTCGGGCTCGGCCGTGACCTTGAGCGGCATCCCCTGCTTGCGCGCGTGCTTGGTGACCTCGTCGACCTTCGTCTCGGCGACGTCCTTCGGATAGAGGCCGGCGACGCCGCTCCCCTTGTGGTGCACCTACAGCATGATGAACGTCGCCTCCGACTCGTCCTTGTCGAAGTAGCGCATGAGCGCCTCGACCACGAATTCGCGCGTCGTGTAGTCGTCGTTGTGGAAGACGACCTTCCAGCGCTTGGGGCGCTGGACCTTGCGCACTTGCTCGACGGCGAGATCGCCCTGCTCGTCCGGCGCGTCGGGCGGCTTGCTCGGCGTTCGGGGCGGATTCGCGTTGGAAGCCATGGCGGGCAATGAGCGCTCCTCGCCGGCGAGCATACCGCGCGACGGGCCCGCGCCGCGCCGGGACGCGACCTGAGCCTTGGATCGCCAGGCGGCCTTCAGGCGCGCACCAGCGTGAGCTTGGTGATCTCGGCGGAGGCGCCGACGCGCATCGGCGGCCCCCAGTAGCCGGTGCCGCGGCTGACGTAGATCTGGGCCTCGCCGTGGCGGTGCAGCCCCATGACGTAGGGCTGCTGGAGGTAGACGAGGTAGCGCCACGGCCAGAGCTGCCCGCCGTGGGTGTGCCCCGAGAGCTGCAGCCCGACCCCCTTGGCCGCGGCTTCGAAGATCGCCTTCGGCTGGTGGGCGAGCAGGATCAGCTCGCGCGCCTGGTCGCGCCCCGCGAGGGCCCGGTCGAGATCGGGGCCGTGCCCGTCGAGCCGGCGGGCGGTGGGATCGTCGACGCCGGCGAGGTCGATGACGTCTTCGCCGACGCGCAGCTCGACCCGCTCGTTGCGCAGCACCCGGACGCCGATGCGGGTGAGCTCGGCGATCCACGCGTCGGCGCCCGAGAAGTACTCGTGGTTGCCGGTCACGAAGAAGACGCCGTGCCGGGCGCGCAGGCCGGCGAGCGGCGCCACCTGCTCGCGCAAGAGCGCGACCGAGCCGTCGACCAGATCCCCGGTGATCGCGATGACGTCGGGGAGGAGCGCGTTCGTCTGCCGGACGATCTCCTCGAGGAACTCGCGCCCGAGCGTGGGCCCGATGTGGATGTCCGACAGCTGCACGACGACGAGGCCATCGAGCCCTTTGGGCAAGCGCGCGAGCGCGACGCGCACCGGCTTGACGGCGACCTCGCGCGCCGCGTTCACCATGCCCCACGTGCCGACCCCCGCGGCCGCGACCGAGGCCACGAGCGCGACCCCCCGACCGAAGAGCGCGCGCCGCTCTACGTCGACCGGCGCCGCCGTCGCCGCGGCCTGGGCGTGCGGGACGAGCCCGATGAGCAGCCGCACCACGTCGGCCACGACCAGGAAGGCGAACGCGTAGAACAGGATGCCGAGCCAGCCGAAGCCGACGTACGCGATGGGCCGGGCGATCGCCCGAGGCAGCGTGCGCGAGGCGAGCTCCGCCGCCGGCACCAGGAACACCAGCGCGATCGCCGCGATCGTCAGCGCGCGCGACCACGGCGCCGGGAGCGCCGCGTCGCGCACCAGGCGCGCCCAGAGGTAGCGGTGCAACAGCCCCGAGATCAGGGTGCTGACGACGGCGAACGTGAGGATGCGGGCCCACATCGTTAGTACGGAGATGCGAGGCGCGCCGCGGCGGTGACGGCTCGCGCGGCGGCTCCTTCAGCTCGCCTTGCGCACGCCGAGCCACGAGATCGTCGAGATCCCCTGCCCCGCGTCGGTGTCGATCGTGGTGCCGTCGGCCGAGACGGTGCCGGTGGCGACGTCGACCTCCGAGCCCGCGGTCGGGGGGCTCGACAGGAGGTTCACGCCGAGCACGAAGAACTGGACCTTCTGGTTGGGCTGCAGCAGCTTCGAGGTGTTCTTGACGTGCACCGCGAGCTTCTGCGGCGTGGGGCCGGTGGGCGCCGAGGCGCTGCCGTTCACCACGGAGGTCGCGCCGAACGGGGCGAGCCCGTAGAGCTGCACCGCCCCGCTCGCCTTGGCGAAATCGGGCAGCTCGCTCGCCTTGGCGGCGCCGACGCGGAACTGACGCCCCGTCGGCGAGGCGACGTCGTCGACGTCGAGCTGGAAGGCCGTGTTGTCCGGGATGTCGAGCGTGACGTCGCCCGAGATGACGTGGCTCGCGGGCGCGCCGTCGTCGGGGAGCACTTGCCCGTCGAGGTATTTCGGAATGCGCAGCGGGGCGACGGTGATGTGCTCGGCCGCGGCCGGGAGCTTCGCGTAGAGGCTCGCGTAGTCGGGGCGCCCGTGGGCGAGCGCGGCGAACCTGGCGATGTTGATGTTGGAGTCGATGTACGTCGTGAACGAGCCGTCGGCCGCCGTCTGCGCGTAGAAGCAGATGATCCCGCAGACGGTGACGCTGCGATTGGCGAGCGGCGCGCCGTCGATGTCCGTGACGCTGCCCGAGACCGTTCGCACGCACGTCGCGGCAGGGTCGTCCGACGGGATGTCGCAGCCGTCCCCGGCGTCGACGGCGGCGCCGTCTGCCCCGGCAGCGTCGCCGCCCGTCGCGTTGGGAGCGCCGCTGCTGCTGGAGCAGGCAGCCGAGGCGAGGCAGAAGAGGGCGAGGATGAGCTTGGAGGAGGTCACGGCGGAGGTAGTCTGCACGCCTCGAGGCGGATCGTCACGCCGCCGACGCACATGCGGTCGACGCGGACGTCCGAGTACGGCAACGTGCGCCCCGGCCGGATGACCCATCGACCGCTGCTGGTGCTGTTCACGGGCACGACGATCGCCGACGTAAAGACCGCGTTCGGCGATTTCGACGACCAATTCCGCCGCGGGATCGGCGACGCCTGGCGGGGGACGTGGGCGCGCGCCGACGCCCGCGACGAGGGGGTCGGGCTCCCCGACGCCGCGGCGTTCGCCGGCGTGATCGTGACCGGCTCGGCGGCGAGCGTGACCGAGCGCGCGCCGTGGATCCTCCGGCTCGAAGCCTGGCTGAGGTCTGCGGTCGCCCGCGAGGTGCCGCTGCTCGGCGTCTGCTTCGGCCACCAAGTGCTGGCCCAGGCGCTCGGCGGCCAGGTGCGCCGCAACCCCGCGGGCAGGCGCCTCGGCTCGATCGAAATCCGACGCGTCGGCGACGACCCGCTCTTCGAAGGGGTGCCGCAGCGGCTCGCCGTGAGCGTCTCGCACGAGGACCACGTCGGCGTCGCGCCGCCCGACGTCCGCCAGCTCGCCGCCGCCGATCACGACGAGCTCCACGCGTTCGCCGCGGGGCCGCGCGCGCGAGCCGTGCAGTTCCACCCCGAATTCCAGGCCGACGTCGTGCGCCACTACATCGCCTCGCGCCGCGAGGTGCTGCGCGGCGAGGGGCTCGACCCCGACGCGCTGCTCGCGAGCGTCGTCGAGCCTCCTTATGGGGCGGTGATCCTCCGCAACTTCGTGCGTCACCTCGTGCTCGCCGCGTAGGTGCGGGGCCGTTCACCGCCGGGTGCGCGCCGCCGAGGCGCGCGGGGGCGCACCGCGCAAAGGGCGCGCGCGCACCTCGACTTTCGAGCGCGGACTTGCGACCATCGACCACGGAGGCGCGGGTCGGTCCCGCCCGCGCGCTCGCGCGGTCGACCGCGCCCGAAATTCCCCATTCACGCCCGGCCGCGTCGGAGGTCGGGCAAGGTCAAGAAGAGCGCACAGCATGCCGGAGCGAATCGGTCTCCTCGTCGGGTGGGAGCAGAGCTTCCCCAAGGCCTTCATCGAGCGCGTGAACAAGGAGCCCGGCGTCGTCGCCGAGCTCGCGAAGATCGGCGGAACGCCGGAGCGTTTCGAGTCCCCCTACCGCGTGCTCATCGACCGCATCAGCCAGGAGATCCAGCACTACCGGCTGCACCTCAAGCACGCGGCGCTCTCGGGCACCTACGTCATCAACGATCCGTTCTGGTGGAGCGCCGACGACAAGATGTTCGGCTACGCGCTCGCCGCGAAGATCGGCGTCGCGGTGCCGCGCACGGTGATGCTCCCGCAGAAGGACTACATCCCCGCGATCGACAAGCAGCGCAGCCTGCGCAACCTCGAATTCCCCCTCGATTGGGAGGCGATCGAGAAGTACGTCGGCTTCCCCGCGGTGCTCAAGCCGGCCGACGGCGGCGGCTGGCGAGACGTCTACATCGTGAAGGACCACGAGGAGCTGATGCGCGCCTACGACCAGACCGACACCAAGGTCATGGTCCTGCAGGAGTTCATCGACTTCGAGGACTACGTCCGCTGCCTCTGCATCGGCCGCGAGCAGATCCTGCCGATCAAGTACGACCCGAAGCACCGCTGCTACGTCCACACGCCGGGGGGCTTCATGTCCAAGTCGCTCGAGGAGCGCGTGCGCGAGGACGCCTTCAAGATCTGCGACGCGCTCGGCTACGACATGAACTCGGTCGAGTTCGCGGTGCGCGACGGCGTGCCCTACGCGATCGACTTCACCAACCCGGCGCCCGACATGGCGATCGACTCGATCCTCGAGCCGCACTTCCAGTGGGCCGTCGAGGAGATGGCCCTCTTCGCGATCAAGTGCGCCAAAGAGGGAAAGAGCTCCCTCGGCGAGCACTACCGGTTCTCTCGGTATCTGCCGCCCGGCCAGAAGGGCAAGGGGTGAATCGATGATGCTTCCGTCGAACATCCTCGAGGGGCAGTTCACGCTGGGGGTCGAGGAGGAGTTCCAGATCGTCGACCCCGAGACGCGCGAGCTGCGCTCGTACGTGAGTCAGCTCCTCGAGAAGGGGGGCAAGTCGGTGCTGAGGGAGCGCGTACGCCCCGAGATGCACCAGTCGATGGTCGAGACGGGCACCGGCATCTGCAAGAACATCGCGCAGGCGCGCGCCGAGATCACCGAGCTGCGCTCGCACCTCGACTACCTCGCGCGCAAGGGCGGTCTGCGCATCGTGGCCGCCGGCACGCACCCGTTCTCCGACTGGAAGAAGCAGGAGATCACCGAGCGTGAGCGCTACTCGGTGCTCGTCGAGGACCTCCAGGACATCGCGCGCGAGAACCTGATCTTCGGCCTGCACGTGCACGTCGGGATCAAGAACCGCGACGTCGCGATGGCCCTGGCCAATCAGGTCCGCTACTTCCTCCCGCACATCCTCGCGCTCTCGACGTCGTCGCCGTTCTGGCTCGGACGCAAGAGCGGCCTCAAGAGCATCCGCTGCGAGATCTTCAAGCGCTTCCCGCGCACCGGCATCCCCGACGAGTTCAGGAGCTACTCGGAGTTCTTGCAGTTCGCCGAGCTGCTGGTGAAGGTCGGCTCGATCGACAACGCCAAGAAGATCTGGTGGGACGTGCGCGTCCACCCGTTCTTCGAGACGGTCGAGATCCGCATCTGCGACATGGCCACCAAGGTCGACGACTGCGTCGCCATCGCGGCGGTCTCGCAGGCGCTCATGGCGCAGCTGTACCTGCTGCACGTGCGCAACCAGTCGTGGCGCAGCTACGCGCGCGCGCTCATCGAGGAGAACAAGTGGCGCGCGGTGCGCTACGGCCTCGACGCCAAGCTCATCGACTTCGGCAAGGAGGCCGAGGTGCCGGTGAAGGAGCTCCACATGGAGCTGCTCGAGTTCGTCGACGAGGCCGCGACGCTGCTCGGCACGCGCGACGAGCTCAAGGGGGCCATCGAGCGCATTCACCGCGAGGGGACGAGCGCCGATCGGCAGCTCAAGGTCTACGCCGAGAACGGCATGGACCCGAAGAAGGTCGTCGACCACCTCATCGCCGAGACGATGGAGGGGGTGCCCGTGCAGGCCGAGGGGAGCTCGTCGGGCCCGCCGGAAAAGGGCTAGCCGCGCGGCGAAGCGAACGCCTGAGGGGAGCGCGGCGTCGATCGCGCTCCCTTGCGTTTTGTCGTCGTCGCGGCCGCCGCCGCGACGCGCACGCCGGCTGGCAGGCCGTCGAGAAGCGGCCTGCTAGCGCCCGCGCCCGAGGCGCGCCGTGAACGCGTCCTCCGCCGCCTCGTCGAGCTTCGCGAGCGCGTCGCGGTCACGGACGTCGGCGACCGCGGCGCGGTGGCGGTCGACCACGTCGAGCTCGGCGCGCGCCTCGACGAGCGCCTCGCGCGCCTGCTCCTCCGCGCGGATCGCCTCCTCGCGCGCCCGCTGCGCTTGCAGGGTCGCCGCGCTCTCTCGTCGCCGCTCGGCGGCGGCGTGCACGCGCCAGGCCTCGTGCTGGGCGAGCTCCGCGGCGCTCACCCCCTCGTCGAAGCCCGCGCGCGCCTCGGCGTCGAGCGTCGCGTGTTCTTCGGCGAGGCGCGCCTCTGCCTCGCGCTGCGCGCGCAGAGCCTCCTGCGCGTCGGCCGTGG
>JAJXTK010000275.1 GCA_021783935.1 Myxococcales bacterium
TCCGCCGCGCACGCCCCCATCGCCCCCGCGATCTCGATCGCCGCCACGCACTCGACCGCCTCGCCGCGGGCGATCGCGTACACGCGCGCCTTGTCTCGCGCTTCTCGCGCGAGGACGACGCGCGTCGCGTCCATGAGGTGCTCCCGAAACGATTCGCGAAGTACGGGCTGACGTTGCACCCAGAGAAGACGAGATTGGTCGCATTTCGGCGGCCGGGTAGTGAGCCGCATGTACGCGCTCCGCGCGGCGCGCGCCGAAGGGGCGTGACGGCCGCGGTACCTTCGTGCGCGTCATGCGGTCGGCAGCGCGCGCTTCAGCTCTGCGGCGGACGAAAAGCGCAGCTCCGGCTCCTTGGCGAGCGCGCGGTGCACGAGCGCGTCCCACGCGTCGGGAACGTCGGCGCGCACGAGCCGGAGCGCGGGCACCTCGTCCGTGCATGCGGCGAAGCCGATCGCGATCGGCGAGTCGCCGTGGAACGGGGTGCGACCGACGAGCGCTTCGTGGACGATCATCCCGAGCGCGTAGACGTCGGCGCGCGCGTCGACGGTGCGCCCGCGGATCTGCTCGGGCGCCATGTACTCCGGGGTGCCGAGGATGAGGCTCGTGGCGGTCATCCCCTCGAGGTGCGAGAGCTTCGCGATGCCGAAGTCGATGACCTTCACGTGCGCGCCGCCGCTGGCGTACGAGAGCAGCACGTTCGCGGGCTTGAGGTCGCGGTGGATCACGCCCGCGGTGTGCGCGGCGTCGAGCGCGTCGCAGAGCTGCCCGGCGATCGTGCGCACCTCCTCGAGCGGGAGCGGGCCGCGGCGCTTGATGCGGTCGGCGAGGCTCTCGCCTTCCACGTACTCCATCGACAGGAACAAGAGCCCCGCCTCCTCGCCGAGATCGTGCAGGCGCACGACGTTCGGGTGGAGCACGCGGCGCGCGGCGCTGACCTCTCGCTTGAAGCGCTCGACGATGCTCGGGTCGGCGAGCAGCACGTCGCGGATCACCTTCACCGCGACCGGCTCGCCGAGCTTCTCGTCGCGCGCGAGCCACACCGAGCCCATTCCGCCCTCGCCCAGCCGTCGCTCGAGCACGAATCGCTGCGCGAGGCGGTGCCCGACGGCGAGGCCGCCCGCGTGCCCCGGCGGCGGCGTCGAAGGGTGCGTCTTGGCGATCGCGAGATCCTCGAGCGGTGACGACGGCGCGCGCAGCTGGCGCGAGGCGAGGCGACTGAGCTTCGCGTTGAGCTCGTAGTCGACGCTGCAGACGATCGTCTCGAGGGTGCGGAGGCGCTCCTCGAGGCGCTTGCGCTCGTCGTTCGGAACGATCTCGGCGGTCACCGCGGCGGGCAGCGCGCGCGGCGGCACGCCGCGGGCCCCGATCCCGCGCAGCCGCTGCTCGTGCCACAGCTTGAGCCAGCGAGGCCCGAGCACCCACGCGGTGATCGAGGCGAAGACGATCAGCGGAACGAGGACACCGGTCATCGCCGGCGAGTCTACAGGCGAAGCGCCGCGGGGAGGCTTCCAGATGCACCCTCGCCCGTCCCGCCGACGATCGGCGCGACGACCCGGGCGAACGCGATGGGCGCGACGATCCCGAGCGCGGCGAGCTCGTCGTGCGCGCCCCGCACCGCGTTCGCATCGCCGCGGAGCGTCGCTGCGCGGAGGCGACAAGCGGCAGCGTGCGCGCGCATCGACGCTCGGTCGAGCGCGTCGGCGGCGCGATCGAAGAGGTCGGCCGCCGGCGCAGGCGCGCCTTCGATCGCCGCGGCGCCTGCCTCCAGCGCCTGAGCGAGCGCGTTCGCGAACGGACGTCCGAGTCGGCGCAGGGCTCTGGTATCGGCGCGGACCTCGCGCAGCACGCCGGGGTCAGCGCCCTTCGCGGCGAGCGCGACGCGCGCGAGACCGCGAAGGTACGCGCCGAACGCCCGGATCAGCTCGACGCGGAGCAGGAAGGCGCGCCGCAGGCGCGGCCACGCGCGCTCGAGGCATGCCAGCGCCTTCGCGGGGTCGTCGCAGTAGAGCGCGACGCTCGCCGTCGCCTGGGCCTCGTACCAGTGCTGCACCCGCGTCGTGACCATGGACCAGTCGCGCATCGCAGCCGTGACGTTCTCGGTGACGCGATCGGGCTCGCCTTGGGCCAGCCACCAGAGCGAGGACTCGGCGATGCGAAGGTTGGTCGCCAGGTACAGATCGCCGCGTTCCGTCGCCTCGCGCAGCCGCGCGGGGAGCGTGGCCGACATCGCCCGAAAGTCGCCGGTCATCGCTAGCGCGCAATGGCAAATGAAGGTCGCGTTGTCGAACTCCCACCGCGTTCCGGTGGGCAGCTCGGCGAACACGCTGATCGAGTCCGCCATCGAATCGCGCGACCGCACCCAGTCGCCGATGAACCACGCCACACCGCCGCGTCCGATCTCGACGAACGCGTTCGCACTCGCCTGCGGGCTCTGCTTCGCAGCCTCGGCCGCTGCGGCCAGTGCCCGACGCGCTCCGCGCGTGTCGCCCTGCGACGCCCGGAAGATCGCGTCCACCGTCAGCCCGCGACAGACGCGCCATGGCTCGCCGAGCGCGAGTGCGAGCCCGACGTACCGCGCTTGGATGTGCGCGGCGCGGATGTTGTCCGCGACCCCGAGGCCGACGGAGACCGACCAACACGCGTCGATGCGGGTCAGCTCCCTGGGCGACAGCGAGGACGCGGGCGTGGGGACGTAGCGCAGCCCCCGCGCCCAGAGCACGAGGCGCCAGAAGAGGAGGCCGACCAACGCCGCCCTCGGCGAGGGCGCGATCCTCAGCCCGAATTGCAGCAGAATCTCCGACATCTCGGCGACGCCCCGGTCGACGTGGCCGCCGACGAGGAGCTGCTCGGCGGCGCGGCGCCGAAGCTCGAGGCGCTCGTTCGGTTCCGCCGACCCGGCCGCGGCCCGAAACGCGTCGGCCGCCGGCACCACTTGTCCCGATTGGGCGAGCGACTCGGCGAGCTTCCGCTGCAGCGAGAGGCGTCGGTCGGGCTCCTCGACGTTCTCCTCGAGCGCTCGGGCATAGAGCCGCGCCGCGCGCTCGAAGGCGAACGCTTGGCTCGCGCGATCTCCGGCGATCGCCGCGAACGCAGCGGCCTCGGCGCGACGACCGGCACCGTCGAAGTGAACCTGCAGGAGCTCCGGATCCGCGTCCCCTCCGGCCCGGAGCGACTGCGCGATTCGAAGATGAAGGGCGGCGCGCGCGGCGTCCTCGAGCCCGTCGACCAGCGTCTCGCGCACCCGGTCGTGCGATGGCTCGACGATCGTGATCGAGCCCGCGGGACGCGTGCGCAACAAGCGGGCGGCGCGGAGCGTCGCGATCGCGGACGTGCGGTCGGTCCCCTCGGCGTCGGCGGCGTCGAGGGCGAGCTCCGTCGCGATCGGACGTCCGACGAGGCAGACGATCGAGAGCAGCCGCTGGGCCGCCTCCGGCATGTCGCGAACTCGCCCGCGGATGACTTCCTGCAACCGGACGCTCTTCGCGGTCTCGTCCGGCGCTTCGTGCGTGAGCGCCCAGCGGATCAGCTCGCCGAGGAAGAACGCGTTGCCGCCCGACTCGTCCGCGAGCTTGGCGACGATGCCGGAGCGAGGCGGCAGCCCGAGCTGCGACGCGACCAGCGCGCGGCAATCGACGGTCGAGAGCCGATCGAGCGCGATCTCGCGGATCGGGGCGCGGTCGGTCACCGACGTCCACGCGTTCATCAGCGCCGAGAAGACGGGGCTCGGGCCGCCGTCGACGCCGCGCTCGGTCATCACGAGCATCAGGGGCGGCGGATCGGGCTCGGCGGTCAGATCCGCGAGGAGCGAGATGCTGTCCGCGTCGCCCCATTGCAGGTCGTCGAGGAAGACCACGACGGGCGAGCGCATGCACAGTCGCCCGAGCAGCTCGCGGAACGCATGAAAGCTGCGTGCACGCTCGCGGCGCGCGTCACCCTCGCGCCGGGGGAGCGGACGGTCCCCCATCGCCTCGACGCGAAGCAGCACCGGGAAGAGGCGCACGAGCGCGTCGACCTGGAGCGGCAGCACGGCGCTCGCCGCGTCGCTCGGCATGCGCCTGAGCTCGCGGCTGAGCGCGTCGGCCACGCCGTCGAACGCCTTGAAGGGGATCGACTCTCGCTCGTAGCACCTGCCTTCGAGCACGACCGCGTCAGGGGCGAGTCTTCGGAGCTCGCCGCTCAGGAAATGGCGTGCCAGCGCCGTCTTGCCGAGCCCGGAGTCGCCGCGAATCACGACCGCGGCGAGCGCGTCGCGCCGCGTCTGCAGGAGTGCATCGCGCAGCGCTTCGAGCTCGGCGGCGCGGCCGACGAAGTCGCGTCTCTCGATGCCTCCGAGGGTCGGCAGCGAGGCCGGCCTCACGTGCGTCGTCGCGTCCGTCGTCGCGCCGAGCCGCGCGAGGATCTCGTGCTCCTTCGGGCGCGCCTGCGGCTCGCGCTGCAGCAGGGCAGCGCACAGATCGTCCAGCCACGAGGGCGCGTCTGGCCCGGCGAGGGCAGAGACGCGCGGCGCATCGAGGTGCTGCTTGTCGGTGATGATCTGCATCGGTGCGCCGCTGAATGGGGTCGCCCCGGTCAACGCCTCGAACAGCATCACGCCGAAGGCGTACCAGTCCGCGGCCGGCGTGAGCGCCTCCTCGATCGCCTGCTCGGGTGCCATGTAGACTGGCGTTCCTGCGCTCGCCTGCGTGAGCGCAGCGCCGGCGTCGGCCGCGATGCCGAAGTCGAGGATGACGACCCGCCCCTCGCGCGAGACGAGCACGTTGCCCGGCTTGATGTCGCGGTGGATCACGCCTTTCGCGTGGAGCGTCGCGAGGCCCTCGGCGAGCTGCCGAAACACCGACCCAACCTGATCGAGGGGCGGCAAGCGTGCCGGGCTCGCGGGCGGCGTCGCGGGTCCGTGGTGCGACGCGCTGTCTCGAAGCGCGCGCTCGGTCGGGGCCAGCGCTTGCGAGCCGAGGTCCTCCGGCCGCAAGAACCGGATCAGGTCGACACCGTCGACGAGCTCCATCGTGAAGAACCAGTCGTCGCCCTCCGAGACGAGCTCGAACATGCGCACCAGGTTCGGGTGCGCGAGATCGGCGAGCGCTCGAAACTCGCGCTTGAGCCGGTAGAGCGCGCCGCTGTCGCCGCCGTGCAACGCTTTGAGCGCGAGCCGCGAGCCGGACGAGCGGTCGATGGCCTCGTACACCACGCCGAATCCGCCGACGCCGAGCGTGCGCACGCGTTCGAAGCGCGGTGTGGTCCCGGCGTCCGCCCCTCCCATTCGCACCCACGTTACCAGGCCACGAGCGCAATTCCTTTGCGACCGTCGCCGCGGTCGGCCAGCGTCGACCGGCCGGAATGTCATCCCCGTCATCCGGAGGGGCGCACCTCGCTGCGCAGTCGCTCGCCACGCACCCCCGCGATCAGGTTGTCGACCGCGATCCGCCATCGCGAGGCGCGTGCGGCGGGTGGCGCTGCCGACGTGCGGCGTGACGACGCAGCCAGAGAGACCCCGCGTCCGCCGACGTCGAGCTGCGTGCTTGCTACGTCATGTCGACGGGACCCGCTGGAGGGAAGGGGGCGCCTCGTCGTGGAATCGCGAGAGGGAAAGATGGCCGAGACCCAGAGCTCGACAACCGTCTCTACGAGACTCGAGCGGATAGCGGAACTTGCGAAGGCGAATCCGGCGATGGCGTTCACGACGCTCGCGCACCACCTCGACGTCGAGTGGATGCGCGAGGCGTACCGCCGCACGCGGAAGGACGGGGCGGTCGGCGCATGATGCGCTCGAAGTCCTGCAGAGCGCGACGATGCGGATGGCGGGCGGCACGGTCCTGGAGGTCGACATCTCGAAGTTCGTCGAATCGACGCTCTGTCGTGCTCGTGATCGCAGCCGCGGCGCTGCTCGGTTCGTGCGGCGGCCCATCCCAGCCCGCCGCGCCACAGCCAGCGACCGTCGCGTGGGATTCGATGAATCCGGCACAGAAGCTGGCCTACATGAAGACGACCGTGCTGCCACGGATGAAGGCGCTCTTCATGGAATACGATCCCCACAGGTATCCAAAGATGGACTGCGTGCCGTGCCACTCGGCGGATCGTGCGCGCGGCTGGAAGATGCCCAATCCGGATCTGACGCTCGACCCGCTCTGCAGCAGCCAGCGGTACTTCCGAGACCATCTATGGCTCGGAGGCAGCCGCCGAGACCGCGAGGATGAGCGCGTTCATGCGCGAGCGCGCGCGGCCCGCGATGGCGGAGCTGATCGGCCGTCCCAGTCACGATTGGGGCTCGCAGAAGGGCTTCGATTGCCTTGGGTGCCGCGCTCCCGAGCCGCAGCCGAAGTAGGCGGCGCGATTGTCGGGATGGCCGCGACTCCAACGGCCGTTCGGCCTCGGACTGCACCGGTCGTCGCGCCGACCCTTCGCCGCCTGTCGCGACGAGCGAGCGTGTCCCGACTCGAGATCGGCCGAATCCGGCGCCGATCATGGCCCGCGCTCGACGCGACATCTTGGCGAGCACGGCGGTAGGCCGACGCGTCGCACACTCGGCGCGAGCTGAGAGAGCGTCTCTTCGAACGAAGAAGCGCGAACGCTGACGTCGCCTTCGGGCGGCGGCATCCAACCCTTCCAGACAAGATCGAAACGGCGTGCGCGGGCGCACTGCCCGCGTGGCGCACTCTTGGGCTCGCCAGCCGTCCAGCTCGCGCGCGCCCTGGTCGGCGCGAGGTGAAGGTACTGTCGTTCCATGGGCCCCCAAGACGCAAAGCCGGCTTCCGCTCGTCAGTCCTCCGTCGAGGCCGAGCGCGATTCGCGCGCGGACGCAGCGTTCTCGCGCGCCCTCGAGCGCGTGACGGAGGCGATGGCAGCGAGCCGGACCGTTCACGAGCTCCTGCACGAGCTGCTCGCGATCGTCGTCGAGGTGACGCGCTTCGATTGCGCGGTCGTCCGGCTGTGCGAGGGTGACGAGCTGCGCTCCGTCGCTGCCATCGGGCTCGAGGACGAGGTCGAGGCTGGCTTCTCGGTGGCCGTCGCGGCGTGCATCGGCGGCGGGCCCGGCTCGCCAACCGCGCCGGACGCGGTGGTGTCCGTGCGGGAGGATTCGCCCGCGCGGAGCGACTTCATCCGGCAGCGAGAGCTCGGCGCGCTCTTCGAAGTCCCGCTCTTCGCGAAGGAGGCGCTGATCGGGATTCTCTACGTCGGCGCGTCGGGCCCCGCCGAGCTCGGCTCGCCGTCCAGCGAGGAGCGCCGCCTGCTCCTCGCGCTGGCGACGCCGATGGCGTTGGCGATCGAGCGGCTCGCCTCGCGCGAGGCCCTTGGGCATGCGGTCGCCGCCCGTGACGACGTCCTGGCCGTCGTCGCGCACGATCTCAGAAACCCGCTCAACGTCATCGCCCTCGCGGCCAGGACGCAGCTGCACCGCATCACCGACGTGTCCACGCGGCGATCGATCGAGCTCATCCTGCGCGCCGCCCTGCGCGCCGATCGGATCGTCCACGATCTGCTGGACATCCACGCCATCGAGTCGGGCCGGCTCTCGATCGAGACGCGCCCCGTCGCGACCGCCGCCCTGCTCCTCGCCGCGCTCCAATCGCAGCACGGCCCCGCGGCCAGCGCCTCGGTGATCATCGCCGCCGACATCTCCCCCGCGCTGCCGGCGATGGAGGCCGACGAAGGGCGCGTGCTCGAGGTGCTCGAGAACCTGATCGGCAATGCCATCAAATTCACCGGGCGCGGCGGCACGGTCACCGTCGGCGCGAGCCAACGCGATCAGGAGATCACGATCTGGGTGCGAGACAGCGGCCGCGGCATCGCGCCGGAGCACCTGCCGCATGTCTTCGACCGATTCTGGCAGGCGAAGCAGGGCGAACGCAGAGGCGCAGGCCTCGGTCTCACCATCTGCAAGGCGATCGTCGAGGCGCATTGCGGCCGGATCTGGGCCGAGAGCGTCGTCGACGAGGGGACGTCGATCTTCTTCACGATTCCGGTCGCACAGGCGCCCGAACGCATCTCGGTGCCATCCGGCGTCGCCAACATCCTGCTCGTGGACGACCGCCCCGAGAACATCGTTGCGCTCGAGGCGATCCTCGCTTCGCCGGAGTACCGACTCGTGACCGCCACCTCCGGCGAGGAGGCCCTGAG
>JAJXTK010000276.1 GCA_021783935.1 Myxococcales bacterium
CCTCGGCGCGCCCTTCGTCGAACGCGCGCGCGGTCCCGATGCCGTGCGCCGAGGTCCCGAGCGCGGCGCCGCGTGCGATCGGCGCGCGCACGCCGAAGCGCGTGAGCAGCCAGGGGCCCGCGGCCATGCCGACGGTGCCGGTGACGACGACCACCGCCGCGGTGATCTCCGGCGCGCCGCCCAGCCGCGCGGCGATCGGCATCGCGATCGGCGTGGTCACCGACTTCGGGATGAGCGAGCGCCCGAGCAGCGGCGTCAACGAGAGCAGGCGCGCGAGCGCCACGACCGACGCCATCGCGCTGAGCGCGCCGACGGCGATCGCGACGAGCAGGGTGCGCGCGTGCCGTCGCAGCCGCGCGCGCTCGCGGTAGAGCGGGACCGCGAGCGCCACCGTCGCGGGGCCGAGCAGGAACGACAGCGCCCGGCACGCCTCGACGTACGCGCCAACCTCGACGCGGGCCGCGAGCAGCGCGCCGCCTATCACGCTCGCTGCGACCACGACCGGCAGCGTGACGACGAGGCGCGCGCGCAAGTACAGCGCTCGCGCGAGGGCGTAGATGACGATCGTCGCGCCGTTCGCGAGCAGCGCGATCACGAGCCCGCCTCGTCGTCGGGCGCGCCGCGCCGCTCGCCGCGCGCGAGCCGCTCGGCCACCAGTCCGGTCGACAGCAGCGCGACGGCCGTGGTCGACACGATGACGATCGTGAGCTCCACGATCGAGGCGCGGAGCGTCGCGCGGTGGCGGAGCACCCCGACAGCCGCGGGGACGAAGAACAGGCTCAGGTGCCGCAAGAGGAAGTCCCCCCCGCGCTCGACCCACGAGAGCCTCACGGCGCCGACCGAGAGCAGGGCGAGCAGCAGCAGCGCGCCGACGACGTTGCCTGGCAGCGGCAGGGCGAGCCGCCGCGAGAGCCACTCGCTGCCGAGCGCGATCGCCGAGAGGATCGCGACCTGCGCGATGACCACCAGCGCGCGCCCGAGCCAGCCTTGCATCGTCGGCGCGCGGCGCTCAGAGCCCCATCTGCTTGGCCACGATGATCTTCATGATCTCGTTGGTGCCCGCGAAGATGCGCTGCACGCGGGCGTCCATGTACGCGCGGGCGACCGGGTACTCGAGCATGTAGCCGTAGCCGCCGAAGAACTGCAGGCAGGTGTCGACCACGCGCTGCCCCATCTCGGTCTGCCACAGCTTCGCCATCGAGCACTCCTTGACCAGGTACTTGCCGGCCACGTGCTCGGAGACGAGCTTGTCGAGGAAGGCGCGCCCGACCTCGACCTCGGTCGCGCAGTCGACGAGCTTGAACTGGGTATTCTGGAACTTGCCAATCGGCTTGCCGAAGGCCCTCCGCTCCTTCACGTACGCGAGCGTCTCGTCGAGCACGCGCTCGGCGCCGGCCTGGCTCGCGATCGCGACGACGAGCCGCTCTTGCTGGAGCTTCTGCATGAGGAACATGAACCCCATGCCCTCGTCGCCGAGGCGGTTGCCGACCGGCACGCGGCAGTCCTCGAAGGCGAGCTCCGAGGTGTCCTGCGAGGCCATGCCCATCTTCTTGAGCTTCTTCCCCTTGAGAAACCCCTTGCGCTCCTTCTCGACGAGGAAGAGCGAGATGCCGCGGTGCGCGTTCGCCGGATCGGAATCGGTCTTCGCGGCGACGACGCACAGGTCGCAGAGGATGCCGTTCGAGATGAAGGTCTTCGCGCCGTTGATCACGTACTCGTCGCCGTCGCGCACGGCGGTGGTGGTGAGCGCCGCGAGGTCGCTGCCGGCGCCGGGCTCGGTCATCGCGATCGCGGTCACCAGCTCGCCGCTCGCGCAGCCGGGGAGCCAGCGCTGCTTCTGCTCCTCGGTGCCGAACGAGTGGAGGTAGGGGACGCAGACGTCGCTGTGGAGCGACATCGCGAAGCCGGACTCCCAGACGCGCGCGAGCTCCTCGATGATGACGACCGAGTGCAGGAAGTCCCCCCCCGCGCCGCCGTACTTCTCCTCGAGCCACGGGCAGAGGAAGCCGTTCTCGCCCGCCCGACGCCAGGCGTCGCGATCGACGATGCCGGCCTCGCGCCAGCGCTCCTGGTTGGGCACGACCTCGCGCTCGAGGTAGCTGCGGAACGACTTGCGAAACAGCTCGTGCTCTTCCCGGAACAGCGTGCGCTCCACGGCCGGCCTCCTTCGCTGAATGACGGTTCAGCAGGCTAGCGCGAACGCTTCGCGTGCGAAACGTCGGCCGAAGAGGCAGCGGGGAGGGGCAGCAGGCAAAGAGCGTCGCTCGCTGCCGATCGCCGCATCGACGCCCCTGACGCCCGGGCGCCCGACGCCTCGTCGCAGGCCCGCACCGGCGGGCCCTCAGCTCGCCGGGAAGAGCTGCTCGGCCGGCGCCGGTCTCCCCGTGAAGTACCCCTGCGCGTGATCGCACCCGAGCTCGCGCAGGAAGGCGAGCTGCTCGGCGGTCTCGATCCCCTCGGCCACCACCGACAGCCGCAGCTTGTGGGCGATGTCGACCACGGCGCCGACGATCGACTCGTCGTCGCGGTCGCGCCCGATGCCGCTCGTGAACGAGCGATCGACCTTGAGCGCGTCGAGCGGGAAGCGCTTGAGGTAGGCGAGCGACGAGTAGCCGGTGCCGAAGTCGTCGATCGACAGCCGCACGCCGAGATCGCGCAGGCGAACGAGCGTGCGCTGCGCGTGGGCGGTGTCCTGCATGAGCGCCCCCTCGGTGAGCTCGAGCTCGAGGCTGGTGGCCTCGAGGTCCGCCTCGGCGAGCGCGCGGCGCACCTCGTCGACGAAGTCCTCGCGCGCGAACTGGAGCGGCGAGACGTTGACCGCGATGGGCACCGAGGAGCAGCCGAGGTCACGCCACGCGCGCGCCTGCCGGCACGCCTCGCGCAGCACCCAGCTGCCGAGCGCGCCGATGAGGCCGGCCTCCTCGGCGATGGGGATGAAGCTGATGGGCGGCACCAGCCCGAGCTCGGGGCTCTGCCAGCGCACCAGGGCCTCGAAGCCGACGCGCGCGCCGCTGATCGTGTGCACCTGCGGCTGGTAGTGCAGCACGAGCTCGCCGCGCGCGATCCCTTGGCGCAGGCGCGACTCGATCGCGAGCCGCTCCACGGCCCGCGCGTTCATGCCGCTCGTGAAGAACTGGTAGTTGTTCCGGCCGTTGGTCTTCGCGTGGTACATCGCGAGATCGGCGCAGCGGCGCAGCGTGTCGAAGTCGCTCCCGTCGTCGGGGTAGACGCTGATGCCGATGCTGGGGGTGACGAACAGCTCGCGCCCGTCGAGATCGATCGCGAGCTGCGTCTCGGCGAGGAGCCGCTCGGCGAGGCGCGCGGCGTCCTGCGCGTCGTGCAGATCGGGCAGGAGCGCGATGAACTCGTCGCCCCCTTGGCGGGCCAGGAAATCCCCCTCGCGCAGGCGCGAGCGCAGGCGCGCCGCCGTGCGCTCGAGGAGGCGATCGCCGGCGGTGTGGCCGAGCGTGTCGTTGACGGTCTTGAAGTTGTCGAGGTCGAGCACGAGCAGCGCGAAGCGCCCCTTCTGGCGCGCGGCGTTGGCGGCGACCCACGTGAAGCGCTCGCGCAGCAGCACCGGGTTCGGCAGCTTGGTGATCGGATCGAAGTGCGCGAGGTCCTCGATTCGCCGCTCCTGCGCCTTGCGATCGCTGAGATCGGTGAAGGTCGCGACGTAGTGCGTGAGCCGCCCGGCGTCGTCGCGCACCGCCATGATCGAGAGCCACTCGGGGAAGACCTCGCCGTTCTTGCGGCGGTTCCAGACCTCCCCGAGCCAGCGGCCGTCCTCGCGCAGGCTGGCCCACATCTCCTCGTAGAAGGCGGCGTCGTGGCGCCCCGACTGCCAGAGGCGCGGCGTGCGCCCGAGCGCCTCGGCGGCCGTGTAGCCGGTGATGCGTTCGAAGGCGTGGTTGACCGAGAGGATGCGCTCCGCGGCGTCGGTGATCACGATCCCGTCGGCGCTCGCGTGGAAGACGCACGCCGAGAGCCGCAGCTCGCGCTCGGCGAGCTTGCGCGCGGTGACGTCCTCGTGCGTGACGACCACGAGCGTCGAGCCCGCGCCGTCCACGCGCCCGATGCGGCAGAGGTGCCAGCGGTCGTCGCCCGCGGGGTACTCGAACTCGTAGGCGTCGAGCTGCCCCTTGGCGACCGCGCGCACGACCGCGGCGAGCTCGGGCAGGCTCGTCGGATCGATCCGCGGCGGCGCGCTCGGATCGATGACGATCGCCCCCTCGTCGTCGGGCGACTCGCCGCACGCCGCGAAGTAGTTCGCGCCGATGGTGCACCGGACCACGCCGCCGCTGGACCCCTCGCCGTGCGCCTTGGCGTTCGTGTAGAGGACGTCGCCCCGCGCATCGAGCACGCAGACCTGCTCGAAGAGCGAGTCGAGCGTCTGGAAGGCGAGGCGCTCGGTGTCGTGGAGGGCGCCGGCGATCGCCGCGAGCGCCTCGTCGTGGCGCGGCCCGGTCCCTTCGCGCAAGGCGACCAGCGTCCGCGCGACCTTTTCGAGGGCGCGGACGACCGGGAGGCTCGGTCGTGATCGCGGGGGCCCATCGGACTCGCGCATGCGTGTCCCGAAGGTAGACGAAGGGCCGGGCGCGGCACAACCGGGAGGGGCCCGAACGGCACCCGATTCACGTCGCGACCAACGCTCAGCTGGTCGGAGCCTCGTAGCCGAGGTCCTTCAGCTTGCGATCATCCTGCGCCCACCCCTCCTCGACGCGGACGAAGAGGCCGAGGTGCACGCGCCGCCCGAGGACGTCTTGGATCGCCATGCGCGCGGCGGTGCCGATCGCCTTGATGCGCGCCCCCCCCTCGCCGATGAGGATCTTGCGCTGCGCTTCTTTGTCGACGTGGATCGTCGCCTCGATGCGCGTGACCCCCTTGGCGGAGGCGGGCTCCTCCCAGGCGTCGATCGTCACCGCGATCGCGTAGGGGACCTCGGCGTGCGTCTGGAGGATCACCTGCTCGCGCACGAGCTCGGCCGCGAGGAAGCGCTCGGGGCGATCGGTGAGCTCGTCCTCGCCGAAGAGGAGCGGCCCCGCCGGCAAGAGCCCGGCGACCTCGTGCAGGAGGCGATCGACGCCGTCGCTCTTTCCCTTGCCGCCGCGCGCGGCCGCGATCGGCACGAACGCCGCGAACGAGAAGCGCTTCGACCAGGCCTCCAGCAGCGGGATGAGCTCGGTCTTGTCCTTGGCGCGATCGACCTTGTTGAGCGCCAGCAGCACCGGCACGTCCTTGCCGCGGGCCGCGAGCACGCGCGCGAGCGTCTCCTCGTCGTCGGCGAGCGGGTCCTTGCCCGGCTCGCGGGGCACCTCGGCGACGTACACCACCACGTCGGCGCCGCGCGCGGCCTCCTCGGCGTGCGCGTTCATGTGCGCGCCGAGCTTGTTCTTGGGCGCGTGCAGCCCCGGCGTGTCGAGCAGCACCAGCTGCGCCCGCGGCCGCCCCTCGGCCGGCGGCATCGTGAGGACGCCGAGGATGCGGTCGCGCGTTGTCTGCGGCTTGGGGGTCACGATCGACAGCCGGTAGCCGACCAGCGCGTTGACCAGCGTCGACTTGCCGACGTTGGGACGCCCGACGATCGCGACGGAGCCGCAGCGCGAGTCGGCGGCGGGCACCTTCGGCGCGGGCTTCGGGGCGCGCCGAGGCTCGGGGCGCGTGCGCTTCTTGGCGGTGCGGTGCGACGAGGAGAGCTTGGGCTTCGGGCGCGCGGTCATCGCGCCAACCATACCCGTTCTTCCCGCGTGGCACCCCGCCGCCGGCTCAAATGCCGAGCTCGTCGCGGGTGGCCATGGAGAGGCGCGCCGAGCCGAGCCGATCGAGCAGCGCCGCGTCCGCGCGGGCGGCCCGTCGAACCCGCAGGTAGCCGGGCAGATAGATGATCTCGCGGCCGATGCCGCCGTGCACGTCGCCCCCCTTGCGGTAGCCGCCGCGCATCGCGCGCGCCGCCGTGCGCAGCGCCTCCTCGAGCGGCTCGCCGTGCTCGCGGGTCAAGGCGCGCACGAGCTCGACGAAGCTCGCGTCGGCGAGGACCCACCGCGCCGCCAGGTGCCGCAGGCCGAGCGCCCGTCGACGGCCCGCGTGCAGCAGCGAGGCGCGCTCCTCGAGCACGATCGCGCGCCCCTCCTCGTCCTCCGCCGCCCCCGCCGATCCGAGGCACGCGAGCCCCGGCCGCAGCGCGCGCGCGCGCTCGCGAGGCAGCACGTGCCCCTCGAGCTCGTGCAAGGCCACGCGCGTGATCTCTCGCTCGCTCGCCGTGCGCCCGCGCGAGACGACGACCACGCCGTCCCCCGAGGCCGCCAGCGCTCCGATGCGCTCGCGCACCACGACCCGCACGCCGAGCCGCGCCGCGCCGATGTCGCGCCGCAGTCGCGCGACGAGCGATCGCGGATCGCGCTCGTCGTCGGTCGCCACCCGCTCGGCGGGGCTCGCCTCGTTCGCCGCCTCGCGCGCCCAACTCGCCGCGAGGCGATCGGCGTCGGGATCGGTCGCGCCCCAGCGCGCGTGGGCGCTCGCGATGACGGTCGGCGAGAACGAGGCGTCGACGAGGGCGAGATCGAGCGCGAGCTCGGCGAGGCGCGCCGCGTAGATCCGCTCCCACGCGGAGGCTCCGCCGAGCATCGAGCGCGCGCGATCGACCGCGGCGCGCGCGTGCGAGAGGGCGTGGCGATCGATCGGCGGCGGGCTCCAGCGCGGGGCCTCCTCGGCGCCGGCTCGCCAGCGATCGAGCAGCGCGCGCTGCTGGACGGCCGCCTCGAGCGGCGTCGCGCAGGTGATCGGCGCGAACGCTTGCGAGAGCGTTCGGATGAGCGCGTCGTACGGCTCGGCCCACGCGGGCCCCTCCGCGACCGGCTGGCCGGTCGTCGTGGGCTCAGCCGGAGTCGGCGGCATCGGCGTCGCTCGAGGCGGCGTCGGTCGTGTCGTCGGCGGCGTCCGCGGCGTCGGGGGCGGCGTCGGCTGCGGCGTCGGTTGCGGTGTCGGCTGCGGCGTCGGTGGCGGTGTCGGTGGCGGTGTCGGCTGCGGCGTCGGTGGCGGTGTCGGCTGCGGCGTCGGCTGCGGCGTCGGCTGCGGTGTCGGCTGCGGTGTCGGTCGCGTCTGCGGCGTCGGCGTCGGGGGCGTCTGCGCCGCCGTCGTTGCCGGGGCAGGCCACGCCGTGCTTCGAGCAGAAGCCGTGCCGGATGATCTGGTCGCCCCCCTCGTCGTCGGGGCTCGCCGTCACGACGCACTCGCAGGTGAGCCCCTGCGCCGGGTCGCACTGCTGATCGTAGTCGCACGCGGCGTCGGGGCCCCCGAGCGCCACCTGGCTCGAGTTGCATCCGCCCGCGAGCAGCGCCGCGAGGAAGGTGAACAGTACCGGGCGTGGCATGGAGTCAGAGCGTAGCAGGCTCGGCGTCGGCACCCCTCGAGGATCGCACCGCGACCCCCGTCGGTCGCGCCTCGATCGGCCCGCGCTCCGCGAAGAATCGTTTAGCGCGTGACGAAGCCCCAGCGGCGGAAGGACTCCACGCTCGCGGCGCAGGTGAGCGCGGCGAGCGCGCGCGCGGCGGCGGGGCCCTTCGCGCGCCGCAGGAGGCCTAAGCCGTAGGTGATCACGGGGGCCTCGGCCTCGGGCACGCGGTAGACGGTGCGCGCGTGCTTCGCGGTCGCGGCGTCGGTCGAGTACACGATCGCCGCGTCCACCGCGCCGCTCTCGACGGCCGCGAGCGCGGCGCGCGCGTCGGCGCACGGCACGATCGAGGGCTGCACCGCGTCGAGCACCGAGGCCTTGCGCAGCCAGCCCGTCGCGTAGACGCCGAGGGGCACCCCCCGTGGATCGCCGGTCGCCACGCGACGCAGGCCGACGAGGTCGCGCGCCGCCGCGATCGTTCGCGTCGACCCCTCGGGCACCATCACCACGAGCGCGTTGCCGAGCAGCGGTCGCACGGCGTCGGCGCCGAGGAGCCCCTCGCGCACCAGCCCGTCGAGCTGGGCTTGATCCGCCGACAGGAACAGATCCGCGGGGGCGCCGGCGCGGATCTGGCGGGCGAGATCGCTGGAGGCGCCGAACACCAGCTCGAAGCGCGCCTCGGCCGCGCGCGTCGCGCGATCGGCGATCTCGCGCAGCGGCGGCTCG
>JAJXTK010000277.1 GCA_021783935.1 Myxococcales bacterium
TCGCGCACGACGAGCTCGCCATCGCGGCGGCGGAGGCCGCGATGCGCGACGTCGAGGAGGCGCGCGCGACGCCGCACGGCGCGCTGACGCTCGGCACGATGCCCACGGTCGGCGCCTACGCCCTGCCCGACGTGCTGGCGCGCTTTCACGCCGACAATCCGCAGGTGCTGCTGCGGCTGCGCGAGGGGCTCCCCTACGCCCTCGAGGCCGGCGTCGCCGACGGCTCGCTCGACCTCGCGATGATGAACCTGCCGGTGAAGCGGCAGGAGCTGTCGGCGAGGAAGCTCTGGCAGGAGGACTACCTGCTCGCGCTGCCGGCCGCGCACCGGCTCGCCGCGCGCAAGACGCCCATCGCCCTGCGCGAGGTCGCCGAGGAGCCGCTCGTCGTGGTGCCTGGCGTCCCGTCGACCGCGGCGCTCTTTTCGGCGTGCGAGGAGCGCGGCGTCCAGCCGCGCGTCGCGATGGAGGTGGAGGGGCTCGAGACGGCGCGACGCATGGTCGAGCGCGGCGTCGGGGTCGCGCTCTTGCCGCGGCTGATGACGCGCGACGGGGGGCGGCGCGTCGCGTTCCTCGCGGTCTCGGAGGGGGGCCTGCGGCGCCAGGTGGCGCTGGTGCACCGCGGCGCCGCGTACTTGAGCGGGGCCGCGCGCGCGCTGCAGCGCGTGCTGGTGCGCGAGCTCCGCCGCTGACTCGCGCTCAACGCGGCCGGCGGCGCATCGCGACGGCGCCGCCCATCGGCTGCGGATCGAGCGGCGGCAGCGCGAGCACCAGGCGCTCGATCGCGGGCAGCGCGTTGGCCACGGCGCGCTCGGCGCCGAGCTCGTCGAAGCGCGCGCCGAAGACCAGCACGAGCACGTAGATGCCGGCGAACGAGCGCGCGAGGTAGCCGAACCCCTCGATCCACTCGACGTGGTGCAGGTGCGCCCCCTTGTGCAGCTGCGCCGCCGCGGGGAGCGCGCGCACCTCGCGGAGCGCGCGCGCCCGAAGCGGTCCGACCGGATCGGCCTCGGCCGGCGGCGGCACGCTCGGCCGCCCCTCGGCGCGCGCCTTCATCGCCTCCCGCAGATCGATCACGCTCGCGCGCGGAGTGCCGACGTGATCGGGATCGACGTCGCCCCACACCACGGGCGAGCGCCCGTCGATCACCAGCGCGTCGAGCGCGCCCGCGCGCTCGGCGAGCGCCTCGAGCTCCTCCTGCAGCGTCATGGACGGCGGCCGCGCCGAGGGGCGCTGCGCGGACGCCTCGTCGAGCGCGCCGGCGAACGACTCGACCAGCATCGCGAGCCGGCGCTCGCGCGTGGCCCGATCGTCAGGCGGCGCCTCGAAGATCGCGACGAGCACGCGCTCCTCTTCGAGTGGCAGCCGCAGCTCGTTCTCGCCGGCCGGAGCCGTCAGCGACGCGCGCGGCTCTACGCGCACGTCCGCGGCGCCCAGCTCTCGTCGGACGAGCGTAAGCAGACGGTCGATCGGGGGCGATCCCATGGAGCGCGCCAAGGCTAGCCGAGGAGACTGCCGCGCGCGCTACCTCGGCGCGGCGACCACGACATGAGCTCCGGGGCCCGCGCACCCGATCGGCAGATCGCCCGTTGCGTCCTGGTGGAAATCGAGCAGCACGCGCAGCCCCGCGGCCTTCGCGTCGGCGACGAACGCCGCGACGCCGTCCAGGTAGGCGCTCGCGTAGGTCGGCGGGGAGGTGTCGTCGGGCTCGATGGCGCTCCAGTGGATCGGCAGCCGCACCAGATCGAAGCCGATCACGCGCATGCGCGCGAGGTCGGTCGCGTCGACGACCGGCACCGTCTCGCGCGGCCGCTTGCCCGTCCCGAGATCGACGTCGAAGATGCCGCGCACGCGCGCGTTGACGCCGTGGAGCACCACCACGCGCCCCTGTGCGTCGACCAGCTGCCCGCAGCGCGTCGAGATCGGCGAGAACGGCCCGGGGGCGTTCGCGCACGTCGGCCCCGCGTCGGCGGCGGCCGACCGCGATCGCGAGCTGCACGCGGTGGCGAGCGGCAACAGCAGAAGCGCGAAGGCCCTGCGGCTCACGGCTCGCCCCCCGCGCTCGCGCCGGCGGGCTTGCGGCTCGACGCGTCGAGCGCGCGCGGCGTCGCGAGCGGCTTGCCGTCGAGCGCGACCTTGCGCTTGGCCCGCACCGACACGAGGTAGCTCGACTTGTCCTTCTCGGGCGTCTCGCTCGGATCGCCCGCCTTCGCCCTCATCAGCTTCTCGGGGATGCCCGCCTCGGCGAGCGCCGCCATCAGCGCATCGGCGCGCCTCTGGGCGAGCTCGGCGTTCGCGTTGGTGTCGGCGCTCGAGTCGGCCCACGCCTCGATCTGCACCCTCTCGACGCCGCGATCGACGAGCCCTTGCAGCCGCTGCGCGATCATCGCGAGCTCGCGCTTCATCGCCCGGCTCACCGCCGCGCTCCCTGGCGCGAAGCGCGTGGGCTTGTCGAGATCGATCGCGCCCGCCGCGAACGTCACCCGCGCGCGCGCCCCCGCCTCCGGGCAGCCGTCGCCGTCTTCGTCGCCGTCGATCGTCTCGGCCTCGAGCGGGCAGCTATCGTACTCGTCGGCGACGCCGTCCTCGTCGGCGTCCTTCTCGGGGCAGCCGTCGCCGTCCATGAGCCCGTCGACGTCCTCGGCCGCGAGCGGGCAGACGTCGACCTCGTCGGGCACGCCGTCCTTGTCCGAGTCGCATTTCACGCCCGGCTTCGAGACCGATCCGTCGAGGCACTGCTGGCTCGGCGCCGTCGGCGGGCCCCCCTCGGGGCACCCGTCCTCGTCCTCGTAGCCGTTCTTGTCCTCGGGCACCGCGGGGCACTTGTCGAGCTCGTCGATCACCCCGTCGCCGTCGCCGTCGCGCTCGGGGCACCCGTCGTCGTCCTTGTAGCCGTTCACCGTCTCGGCGGCGTTCGGGCACTGATCGCGCGCGTCGGGGATGCCGTCGTGATCGTTGTCGGGGTCGGGGCAGCCGTCGGCGTCCTCGAACCCGTCGCGATCCTCGGGCTCGTCCGGGCACCGATCGGCGCGATCGGGCACGCCGTCGTGATCGCTGTCGTTGGCGAGCGGCTCGTAGCGCACGTCGAGCGTCGCGCGCCACGCGGGCTCGGTCAGCACCGTGGCCGCGCCGCGCAGGCTCCCGCCGGCGCCGGCGTGGATGACCACGTCGCCCCCGAGGAGCGGCGCCCAGCGAACCCCCGCGAGCCACTCGAACGGGCTCGGACCGTCGGCCACCAGCGACGGCAGCGCGAAGGTCTCGGCCGTGAGCGCGAGGCGGTGCTTCGCGTCGACGGTCGCCCCGAACCCGAGCGCCATGTACCCCTGCGAGGCGACGCGCACGCCGAGCAGCTCGGTGGCGCCGCGCAGGCGCGCGCCGAAGGTCGCGCCGAACGAGAAGGGGCCGAGGAGCTCCTCGAGCGCGATCGCAGGCATGGCGACCGCCGTCGCGCCGCCGGCGAAGGTGCTGCGATCGCCGCTCGGGATCGCGAGATCGAAGCGCAGCGCGACGCCGACGCCGCGCGGCCGCTCGACGCGCGGCACCGGGACGATCGCGTACGCGGCGCCGAGGCGGACGTCGCGCACCGCGTTGGTCGGCACGTCGACCGCGCTCGTCCCGGTCAGGCGCGTGAGGCCGGTGCCGTCTTCGAAGAAGGTGACCGGCGCGACCGCGTCGATCTCGAGGCGATCGGTCACGCCGTACGAGAACAGGAACGAGGTGTTGAGCTGGTTGCCGATCGCCGGGATGTTCGTGCCGCCGGTCGGGCTCGCGCTCGAGGTCTGAAGGACGATCGGGTCGTGCTGCAGCGAGCTCGCGAGACCGAAGCCGAAGCTGCCCGCGGCGATCGTGCGCGCGGGCGCGATCGAGAAGAACGTCGTCGGCCCCGCGTACGGCCACAGCGTCTCGGAGTCGATGCAGCTCGAGGCCGCGGACGCGCAGTCGGCCGCGCGCGCCTTCGACGTCCAGCCAGCGGCGACGGCGGCGCCGGCGAGCGCGGCGGCGCAGAGGGCTCGGGTGCGGGGCATCGCGCGCCAGCTTTCGCTCGGGGCGGCGTCGCGACAAGGGCGGGGCGTGCTTGCCGCTTGGTGCCCGCGGGGGGCGGCGCTAGCCAGCGCCTCCATGCCGCTCTCGATCGACCGTGGCGCCGTGATCCGTGGCCTCATCCGCGACGTCCCCGACTTCCCGAAGAAGGGGATCCTCTTCAAGGACATCACGCCGCTGCTCGCCGATCCGCGCGGCTTCCACATGGTCCTCGACGCCCTCGCCGAGGAGTTCGTGGGGCTGCACCTCGACGCGATCGTCGGCATCGAGTCGCGCGGCTTCATCTTCGGCGCGGCGCTCGCTGCGCGGCTGAACTGCTCGTTCGTGCCGGTGCGCAAGCCCGGCAAGCTCCCCGCCGCGGTCGACCGCGTGCGCTACGCGCTCGAGTACGGCGAGGGGCACCTCGAGATGCACAAGGACTCGATCTCCGAGGGGGCGAACGTGCTGATCGTCGACGATCTGCTCGCGACCGGCGGCACCGCGGCGGGCGCCGCCGAGCTCGTGCGCGGGCAAGGGGGCATCGTCACCGCGTGCGCGTTCGTGGTGGAGCTGTCGTTCCTCGGCGGCCGCGAGCGGCTGGTGCCGATGCCGGTGAAGTCGATCGTGACGTACTGATCACGGACAGGCGGCCTCGGTCACGACCAGGTACGGCGCGAACTTCATCGCAGTGACGCCGACCGAGAGATAGGACTGCCACTCGACGACGTCCGTCGCGCTAGGGGTACCGTTGCCGTAGATGTTGTAAGCCCACGACGGGCCCGCCACGCCGAAGGCGAGGAAGACGGGCGTGCCGGCCGCGAGCCGGTGGTCGAGCGTGAAGGAGAAGGTGGTCGGCGCCGGGGTCGTCGTGCCGTTGTCGAGCGGCACCGAGGCCGCGGAGGTGGTGGTGACCGTCTCGAGCACCGCGCCGGGCGCGCTCGGCGTCCCCTTGACGAGCTTCAGCGTGATCGTGTCGGAGCCCTTGGGGTTCGGCGTGCACCCGGAGCCGCAGACGCAGGTGCAGTCGGGATCGTAGCTCGTGCAGTCGTAGTCCCAGGGGCACACGTAGGGCGCCTTCGCGATCACGAAGGTGGCGGAGACGATCCGCGTCGCGCCCTTCGCGATGGTGAAGGGGAACATCGTCGGCGTCATGCGGTCCGCAGAGGAGCGCGCGTTGGCGCTGATGGTCGTCTGCGAGGGGGCGGTCTGGCTCGTGCGATCGTCGGGCTTCACGCACGCGACGCTCGTGTTCGAGGCGCTGCACGCGTCGAGGGAGGTGCCGCAGATCCCGCACGCCGTGCCCACGCTCGGATCGGTCGCGGGCACGGGATCCACGCAGCTCGTAGACAGCTTGTCGGAGGCGCAGGCGTAGGTCGCGCTGCCGCACTTGCCGCCGCAGCTCGTGCCCGGCGCCGGCGTCGCGACCGGATCGACGCAGATCGTGGAGAGGTGGTCCGGCGCGCAGACGTACTTCGACGAGTCGCATTTGCCCCCCGCGCAGGAGGTGCCGGGCGCCGGCGTGGTCACCGGGTCCACGCAGCTCGTCGACGTCTTCGAGGCGTCGCATCGGTAGGTCGCGCTGCCGCACTTGCCGCCGCAGCTCGTGCCCGGCGCCGGCGTCGTGACGGGATCGCTGCAGACGACAAAATTCCCGCCGCCGCTGCAGACCCACTGCCCGCCGCCGCAGACGCCGCACGCCTCGCCGGGCGCGTGGGCGAGCGCCCCGCAGCCGCCGCACGCGTTGGCCGCGACCGCGCCGGCGCACACGAGCGCATCGGCGGCGCTGCACTGGTAGGTCCCTCCGCCGCAGCCGATGCCGCACGCGTCGCCGGGCTTGGCTGGCAGCGGCGCGCACCCGCCGCAGGCGTTCGGGGCGCAGGTCTCGGAGGGCGCGTCGAGCGACGCCGCGGCGTCGGGTGCGTCCGGACCGGTCGCGGCGTCGGCGGCGTCGGTGACGGCAGCGGCATCGGTGACGGCGTCGTCGGCGGCGGCGGCGTCGGTGACGGCAGCGGCATCGGCTTCGGCGTCGGCTTCGGCGTCGGTGACGGCAGCGGCATCGGCTTCGGCGTCGGCGTCGGCGTCGGCATCGGCAGCGGCATCGACGTCGGCTTCGGCATCGGCATCGACGTCGGCTTCGGCATCGGCATCGACGTCGGCTTCGGCGGCGTCGGTGACGGCAGCGGCGTCGGCTTCGTCGGCGTCGGCGGCGAGCGAGAAGTCGGCGCCGCTGCACCCGGCGACGACGAACGCGAGGACGAATGAGGACGGAAATGTGCGCGCGTGGAACATGGATCACCCCGGCGATGTGGTCGACGGGGGCGGCGCATGTCAGGCGTGCATCAAGATCTCAATTGTCGGGCGCCGGCCGTTATCCGATATGTCCGACACGGGCTTCGGACGGGCGGTGACTAGCCTTGCACGCGCGTCCCTTCGGGGACGGTCTGCGTCTCGTCGACGAAGACGCTCCCCTCGCAGACGACCGTGAGCAAGTTCGCTAGGGGGATGCTTGCCGGACCGCGCGTGACGTTGCCGTTCGCGTCGTAGGTCGCCCCGTGACAGGGGCAGTAGCTCGCGCCGGCCGAGCGCAGGGTCACCGCGCAGCCGGCGTGCGTGCAGATCGAGCTGAAGGCGTAGAGCCCGCCGTCGTCGCGCCCGACGATGACCGAGCCGAAGCGCTTGAACGTCCCGACCGAGAACTGCGAGGAGGGCCCCACGTTCTTCGACGAGGGGCACGCGGACGGGGCGGCGTCGTCGCCGGCCTCCGAGGCGTCGTCGCCCGCGGCGTCGGCGAACAAATCCGGCGACTGCGCGCTCGACGAGCACGCGGCGAGCGCCGGCACCGCGGCGAGCACGCCCAACACCACGCGCCGGCTCGGCGCAGCGACCTCGGACTTCGGAGCCTCGTTCGGATTCGTCGGCATCAGCCCCCTCTCCGACGAGAGGCGGCCGAACCTTCACGAAAGAAAACACCCGCTCAACCGAGATCGAGCGTGAGCCCCTCGTAGGCCGCGATGACCTCGGAAAATTGCGCCTTGGCGCGTTGCTCTTTCACGCGAACGGCCGCGTCGTCTTGCCCCGGATCGTGGTGGTAGAGGACGAGCTGCTTGGCGTCGGCGACCTTCGCGAGGGCGACCGCTGCCTCGAACGTCGAGTGGCCCCAGCCGGTCTTCGGCGTGCCGACGTCCCCGGCGTATTCCTCGGGCGTGTACTGCGCGTCGTAGATGAGCACGTCGACCCCCTTGGCGAGGCGACGCAGCTTGGGATCGACGATCGAGTAGTGCTCGGTGTCGGTCGCGTACATGACCGAACGGCCGCGATGGTCGACGCGGTAGGCGTAGACGCCGCCCGGGTGGTTGCCGCGAGTGTTCGAGATGCGCACCACCTCTTTGCCGTCGACGGCCGGGACCTCGAGGATCTGCCCCTCGAAGAGGTCGTGAAAGCTCATGTGCGCGCCCATCTCGCTCAGGTGCACCGGGAACGACGGGTTCTCCATCTGCCCGGCGAGCGTCTCCTCGAGGGTGCCCGACACCTTGTGACCGCCGTGCAGGTGGATCTTGTTCCCCTTGATGAACGCCGGCGTGAAGAAGGGGAAGCCCTGGATGTGATCCCAGTGCACGTGACTGAAGAAGATCCACGCCTCGATCGGCATCTCCTTCAGCAGCATGTTGCCGAGCGGCCTGAGCCCTGTTCCGCCGTCGAAGATCAGGATGCGGCCGCCCGCGCGGATCTCGACGCAGCTCGTGTTGCCGCCTATTCCGGCCGTCTGCGGGCCCGGCGTCGGGATGCTGCCTCGGACGCCCCAGAACCTCACCAGCATCTTCTCGCCTCCGCCTCGACCCGCTTCCGAGGGATGTCGCCCGCGCTGCAGCCGCCGACGATGCCGGCTCGCGGGGCGATGATATACCCTCGAACGGTGACCGCGCGCCTTCTCGACATCGTCGGGCTCCTGCTGCTCCTCGGGGCCGGCGCCGCCTTCCTCGCAGGCGCCACGGCGATCGGTCAGCGGAAGGACCTTCACGCGATCTATTGGATGGCCGTCGGCGTCGCTTTGGTTCGCGCGACGACGCAGCTGTCCCGCGCCGATC
>JAJXTK010000278.1 GCA_021783935.1 Myxococcales bacterium
GCACCGTTTTGGTGCCGGGCGGCGACGCGGTGAAGTACGCCGGCAAGGATCCGGCCGATCCGACGACCACGATCCTGCCCGAGGGGCGACGCGTGAAGCCGGCCGGCAAGGAGTGGGTCTTCCACGACAGCCCCGGCGGGCTGACCACGTATCTCGGCACGATCCCCGGCACGCGTTGGGTCGTCACCGTCGACACCGGCCAGGGCGATCACGTCGTGCGCGTGGTCGACGTCGACAAGCTCCTCTCGGGGAGCGACCCGGTGCTCGGCAACGTCCACTTCGTCAACCCCGAGACGCTCAACAGCAGCGCCGCCTTCGTCGCGCCGAACCGGGTGTTCCTCGCGGGGTCCGACGACGTGGTGCAGGCGCTCTCGATCGACCCGGCCACCGGCGCGCTCAGCCGCGACGACGCGCACTCGCTGAAGCTGCCGAAGTCCTCCGTGAGCAAGGTCTGGGACGTCGCGGCGGTCGCCGCCTCGGCCGCCGGCAAGCGCCTCGTCGCGACGCCGGTGCTCGAGCGCGCGGTGCTCGTCTTCGACGTCGACGGCGGCTCGCCGACGTACGGGGCGATGCTCGGTCGGGTCGACTCGAGCGCCACCGAGACCTTCATGGCGCGCTTCGACCCCAACGATCCCGCGTCGCGCTACGTCTACGTGAGCCACTGGGGCGCGCGGAGCGTCGACGAGATCGACCTCGGCGATCCGACCAGCCCGAAGCTGAATCGCACCTTCGCGACGGGTCAGCAGCCCGAGGGGCTCGCCTTCCTCGACGCGCGGTGGCTGGCGGTCGCCGCCGACTTCGCCGACTCGATCACGCTCGTCGATCGCGTGAGCGGCGCGGTCACGTCGGTGCCCGCCGACGCGGACACTTCGCTGCACGGCACCGAGCCGTCGACCCTCGCCTACGATCCGACGGCCAAGCGCCTGTACGCGACGCTGGCCGGCGTGAACGCGCTCGGCGCCTGGAGCGTGGATCTCTCGGGCGGCGCGGCGCCGCTGCTCACCCCGGCCGGGCGCGTGCCGACCGGCTGGTGGCCCGGAGGGGTCGCGGTGCTCGGCGACGGGACCGTGGTGGTCGCGAACATGCGCGGCGGAAACACCGAGCCCGATCCGACCTATTACGCCGTCGCGGACGCGAACACGTCCGGGCACATGTGGGGGACCATCCAGGCGCTCGCGGCGCCGTCGAGCGCCGATCTCACCTCGGGCGAGCTCGCGGTGCGCACGAACGACGACGTGGGCGCGCTCGCGGGCGCGCCGAGCGTGAGCTGCCCGGCAGGCGCCGACGACTTCCCGGTGCCGAGCACGAACACCAAGGGGGCCTCGAAGCAGATCCAGCACGTGCTCTTCGTGGTGCGCGAGAACAAGTCGTTCGACGGCGTCCTCGGCGACTTCGCCGGCGTCGAGGGGAAGAGCGATCTCACGATCATGAAGTCGAAGGCCGAGCAAGATCGGCTCTGGCTCAACTTCCGGCAGATGGCGCGAGACTTCGCGATCTCGGACAACTACTACACGGCCGCCGAGCTCTCGGAGCAGGGGCACTTCTGGACCGTATACGGCCGCTCTGCCGACGTGAACGAGCGCACGTGGCCGACCGACCAGTACAACCGCGACATCCGCCACGACACGTTGCCGCTCGGCGGCGTGATGACGCTCGGACAGCCGGAGTACGGTTCCGATTTCGATTGGCTGATTGCCAATCACGTCTCGCTCCAGATCTTCGGCGAAGCGCTGGGCCTGCCGAAGGTCGTGCCAGGCGCGCAGCCGATCGACGTCCAGTACCCGGGCGGCTTCACGCAGGCGGGCATGTACTACCCCGACGTCGAGCGCGCCTGCTACGTCGGCGGGCGCGCGCGGCTGCTCTGCGATCTTCCGTCGTTCTCGTACGTGTGCCTGATGAACGACCACACGCACGGCTACTCGAGCGGGCAGCCCGATCCGGCGACGATGATCGCGGTCAACGACGAGGGGACCGGCATCCTGATCGACGCGCTGTCGCACAGCCCGATGTGGGCCTCGACGCTCGTGATCATCACCGAGGACGACCCGTCCGGCGGCGGCGAGCACGTCGACATCCACCGCACGCCGATCACGTTCGTGGGCCCGTGGGTGAAGCGCGGCTACGTGAGCCACACGCACATGGACGTCGCGGCGCTCCACAAGCTCTTCGCGCACCTCTTCGGCCTCCCCTACCCGAGCACCACCGTCGCGACCGCCGCGCTGCCGCTCGATCTGTTCACCTCGACCCCCGACTACGCGCCGTGGACGCACCAAGCCCGCCAGTGGCCCCTCGCGTGCGGCGGCGCCCCGACCGCCGCGGAGGCGCTGCTCTCGGAGTCGTTCGAGGGGAAGCTCGACGAGAGCCCCGATCTCGATCGCCAGGTGGTGCGCGCCCTGCGCAACGAGCCGCTCACGAAGCTACCGCCGGCGGTCGAGCGCAAGGCGCGCGAGCGGCTCGCGAAGAGGCGGGCCGGGCTGCCGGTGGACGACGACGACTGAACGCCGAGCTGCGCTCGGAGGCCGTGCCTTCGACGAGGCTTGCCGAGGCAGGCGACCCACGCGCGAGGCCGGGTCAGCCGAGCCCGTCGGCGCCTTCGAAGAAGTCGACGAGCCCCGTCTCGAGGTCGTACTCGGCGCCGACCACGACGAGCCCCTGCTCGCGGTAGCGCTCGAGGATCGCCGAGCCGTGGCGCAGGTGGTCGACCGCGATGCGCACGTTGGCGCGCTCGGCGCGGCGGGCGAGCGCGTCGAGGTCGTCGGCCTCGCCCTGCTGCGCCACCGAGACCACCGCCGGGCGCACGCGGTCGACGATGTCGCGGAGCCCGAGCGACTCGACGACGCCGCCACGCGTGACCGCCTCGATCGTCGCGTCGATGGCGCCGCAATGCGTGTGCCCCATCACGACCACGAGGTTGGTGCCGAAGCGCGTGACGGCGAACTCCACGCTCCCCACCTGCGACGGCGCGACGACGTTGCCTGCGACGCGGATGACGAACAGCTCGCCGAGGCCGGCGTCGAACAGGAGCTCGGCCGGCGCGCGCGAGTCGGAGCAGCCGAGGATGGTCGCGAAGGGGCGCTGGCGCGAGACGAGCTCCGCGCGGCGAGTCTGCGACAGCAGCGTGTCGACCGATCGGACGTTCGAGGCGAAGCGGCGGTTGCCCTCGCGCAGGCGCGCCAGGGCTTCGCGGGCAGGGATGTTCGTGTGCACGGGGGCGAAGCTAGCAGGCTGTGGAGTTTCTCCGAGACCGGCCGATCCTCTCCCGGGTCATGCCGCGATCTCCCGCGCGATCGACCACAGCCTGCTGACGGTCACAGTTTCCGCAGGCCGTTTCTCAACGGCCTGCTAGTCGCGATCCGGCCCCGAGACGATTGGACGACGCGTCGAACACGCGCATCGCAAGGGCACCTGCGCGGTACGCTGCCGCGCCATGGGGGACGCATTCGCGAGCGGCGCGCGCCGGTGCAGGTCGCCGCGGGCTCGATGCACCACACGCGCGGCGCGCCGTGCGTGACCGACGGGAGCGGGGAGGTGCTGATCGCTGGCGGGTCGGACGACTACTCGACGGCGGAGACCTACGATCTGGCCACCAAGGCGTGGACCGACACCTCGCCGATGACGGCGCAGCGCTACGACGAAGTGCTGGTGACGCTCGACGACGGGCGCGTGCTCGCGCACGGCGGCTACGGCATCGGCAACGATCCGACCTCGACAGCCGAAATCTACGACCCGTCGACCCGCGCTTGGCACGCGGTCGCCGCCGCGACCGCGCCGCGCGGCGAGCACGCCGCCGTGAGGCTCCTCGACGGCCGGGTCCTCGTCGTCGGCGGCGACACGACCTACCTCGCCGGCGTCACCAGCACGACCGAGCTCTACGACCCGAGTCGGTCGAGATGTGGGCGCCCGAGTCCAACACCTGGCGCGCGTCGGCGCCCTCGCTCGACGAGCCGCACGGCAACGGCGACACCATCACGGTCGCCATCGTCCGGCTCGCGAGCGGCGCGCTCTTGCTCGCGGGCGACGTCTACGCGACGTACCTCGAGCGGCTCGACTCGCTCGGCACCAAGTGGGTCGACGACGGCCAGCTCCTCGCGCCACGAAACGTCCAGTGCGCGGTCGCGATCCCGGGCGGCGCGTGCCTCGCGGCGCTCGGGATCGGCCGATCGAGGCGGCGGGCGCGCCTGCTCCGAGGCTGAAGCACGCACGCCGTCGCGGCGTCGTGTAGCCTGACGAAGCGATGATCGAGCCAGAATTGTGCATCGTCGGCCTCGAGGCGGCGTCGTCGGAGGAGGCGATCCGCGCCCTCGCGCGCGTGCTCCACCGGGAGGGGCGCGTGCGCGCCTCGTTCGAGGAGGCGGCCGTCGCGCGCGAGCGCCGCTCGCCGACCGCGCTGCCGTTCGAGCCGCTGGCCGTCGCGCTGCCGCACGCCGAGCCCGAGCACGTGCTGGCGCCCGCGATCGCGATCGCGACGCTCACGCGCGCCGTCGCCTTCCGCGAGATGGGATCCCCGGCGACCGAGCACGCGGTGCGCGTCGTGGTGATGCCGGCGTTCGGCTCCAAGGAGCAGGCGGGCGCCGAGCTCTCGCGCCTCATCGAGGCGCTGCAGGAGCCCGCGGCCGTCGCCGCGCTGGCCGACGCGACCTCGCCCCGATCGCTCTGCGAGGCGCTGCGCGCGCGGTGGGGCGCGTGATGGGCGCGCTCGACGCCGCCGTGCGCTACGTGCTGTCGCTCGGCGCGCCGGTGATGATGCCGATCCTCGTCACGCTGCTCGGGGTCGCGCTCAGGCAGGGGCTCGCGCGCTCCTTCCGCGCCGGGCTCACCGTCGGCGTCGGCTTCATCGCGATCGGGCTCGTCGTCGGGCTGCTGGTGGACGTGGTCGGGCCCAAGGCGATGGCGTTCGCGCAGGTGCTCGGGCTGAAGCTCGACGTGCTCGACGTCGGCTGGCCCATGGGCGCGGCGGTGTCGTTCGCGACGCCGATCGCGGCGGCGCTGATCCCGACGATCCTCGCGCTCAACGTCGTGCTGCTCGTCGCCAAGGCGACGCGCACGGTGGACGTGGATCTCTGGAACTACTGGCACTTCATCTACACCGGCGCGGTGGTCCACGCGGCGAGCGGCTCGTTCGCGATCGGCGTGCTCGCCGCCTGCGTGACCGCGATCGTGATCTTCAAGCTCGCCGACTGGACGGCGCCCGCCGTCGAGCACCACTTCGGCCTGCCCGGCATCTCGCTGCCGCACACCGAGACGGTCAACTGGGCGCCGCTGATGTACGGGCTCGAGCGGCTCGAGCGCAAGCTCTTCGGCGTGCGCACCGGCCAGGGGGAGGCGGCGAAGATCCGCAAGTCGCTCGGCGTGCTCGGCGAGCCGATCCTGATGGGCGCGCTGCTCGGCGTGCTCATCGGGGGGCTCGGCGCCGCGCCGCTCTTTCGCGCGCACCGCTACGGCGCGCTCGTCAAGGAGGTCCTCACGCTCGCGGTCACCATGGCGACGGTGCTGGTCGTGCTGCCGAAGGTGGTCGCGATCCTGATGGAGGGGCTGATCCCGATCTCGGAGGGGGCGCGCGACTACCTGCAACGGCGCTTTCCGGGGCACGACCTGCTCATCGGCCTCGACGCGGCCGTCGTCATCGGACATCCGATGAACATGGCGGTCGCCCTCTTGTGCGTCCCGATCGCGCTGCTCTTGGCGGTCGCGCTGCCGGGCAATCGGATGCTGCCCTTCGGCGACCTCGCGGCGCTGCCGTTCTACGTCCTGTGGGGGGTCGCCGCCGCGCGCGGGCACCTCTTGCGCGGGCTGCTCAACGCCGTGGTCATCCTCGCGCTCATCCTGCTGATCGGCACGAGCCTCGCGCCGCTGACGACGGAGCTCGCGCGCGCGGCGGGCTTCCACCCCAAGGGGGTCGGCGCCGCGGCGGACTACCAGCTCTGGTCGGGCGTCGCGCTCGGCAGCCACGTCGTGCCGTGGATCGTCCTGCAGCTCGCCGCGCCGGGGCATCGCCTGGTCGGGCTGCTCGCGGCGCTCGGCTTCGGCGGCGTGTGGTGGTGGGTCCGCAAGGACATCCGCGTCGAGTTCGCGGCGGAGATCGCGGCGGCCGAGGCGGCGCGCAACGAGGCGCGCGCCGGCGAAGGGGCGGCGAGCGAGGGGCAGACCGAGCTCGAAAGGAGCGCGTCATGAAGCTCACCGAGGGCCTCCACGCGCGGCCGGCCGCGCTTTTTGTGCGCCTCGCGGGGCGCTTCGCCGCCGACGTGTCGGTGGTGCACCTCGCCAAGGGCAAGCGCGCCAACGCCAAGAGCATCATCGCGGTGCTGCGCCTCGGCGCGAAGCTCGGCGACGAGATCGAGATCGAGGCGAGCGGCAAGGACGCCGGCGCCGCGCGCGAGGCGCTCGTGCAGCTGGTGCAACGGGGCTTCAGCGAGGATCTGGTGCCCGAGCTGGGCGCGCCGGCGGTCGAGGGGATCGCGGTCGGCGCCGCCGTCGTGCTCTTGTCCGATGGCGACGACGCAGGGGGCGCCGATCGAGCCGGCACCGAGGTCGAGCGCGCGCGCGCGACGCGGGCCATCGGAGAGGTGCGCGCCGACCTCGACGCGCTGATCGGCTCGCTCGCGCGCGAGGAGGCCGCGCTCTTCGCGCCCGAGCGCGCCATGCTCGACGAGCTCGGCCCCGCGATCCTGCACCGCATCGACGGGGGTCAGACGGCGCTCGCGGCGATCCGCGCCGAGACCGCCGACGCGACCACCGACCTGTTCGCCGACGCGCGCGAGCGCCTGCTCGACGCGCTCGGCCAAGGGCGCGCGAGCCGGCTGAAGAAGGCGCTCGACGCCGAGGCGCGCCCCTGCGTGCTGGTCACCGATCTGCTCACCCCCTCGACGATCGCGAGCCTCCCCGATCGGGTCGTCGGCGTCGTCGCGACCAAGGGAGAGGCGGGCGGCACCTCGCACGCCACGATCCTCGCCCGCGGGCGCGGCCTGCCGCTGCTCGTCGCCGACGCGCACGTCGTCCGGTCGATCCAGCCCGGCGTCGAGATCGTCCTCGACACGACGACCACGCCCGCCAAGCTCTGGCCCGCGCCGCTCCCGGCGCTGCTGGCCGAGGCGCGCGCGCGCCGCGACAGGCTGCTCGCCGAGCGCACCGAAGAGCGCAGTCGCGCCGCCGCTCCGCTTCGCCACCTGCGCACGCGCGTGCGCGTGAACGTCTCCTCGCTCGCAGACGAGCTGCCCGAGGGGATCGACGGCGTCGGGCTGGTGCGCACCGAGCTGCTGTTCGCGAGCTCGCCGACGCGGCCGACGCGCGCCGACCAGTCGGCGGCGCTGGTCGCGCTGGTCGAGCGCGTGCGCAAGCGACGGGCGGACGCGCAGGTGGTGGTGCGCCTCTTCGACGCGGGGGGCGACAAGCCGCTCGCGTGGCTGCCGGCGCCACGCGAGGCGCCCGACGCGCGCGGGATCGAGCTGCTCTTCGCGCACCCCGACGCGCTCGAGGATCAGCTGCGCGCGATCGAGGCCGCCTCCGCGCACGGCGACGCGCGGGTGCTCATCCCGCTGGTGCGCTCGGCGGCCGACGTCGAGATCGTCCGGCGGCGGGCGGGGGCGCTGCGAGTCGGCGCGATGATCGAGACCCCCGAGGCGGCGCGCGACGTCGAGGCGATCGCCGGCGCCGCGGACTTCGTCAGCATCGGCACCAACGACCTCACCGCGGCGACGCTGGGGGTCGGTCGCGCCGACGTCGCGATGGCGCTCGATCCGCGCGTGCTCGCCCACGTCGCCCGCGTCGTCGAGGTGGCCCACGCCCAGGGGCGCGACGTCAGCGTGTGCGGCGAGATCGCGGCCGACCCGCGCGGCTGCCGCGTCATGGTCGGCCTCGGCGTCGACTCGCTCAGCGTGGCGCCGGCGCGCCTGTCGGGCGTGCGCGACGCGCTGCGCGACGCGACCCTCGACGACTGCCGCGCGGCGGCGGCTGCGCTACGGCAGGGGCGATGAAGAAGATCCTCGTCGCCTGCGGCACCGCGATCGCGACCTCCACCGTCGTGGCCAAGAAGCTCGAGGAGAAGCTGCGAGCGCGCGGCATCGACGTGAAGATCGATAAATGAAAGGCTTAAGAGGTCGACG
>JAJXTK010000279.1 GCA_021783935.1 Myxococcales bacterium
AGCGCGGCGACGAGCTCGGTGGCGACGCCCGCGCGCCGACGGGCGTCATCGAGCGATGTCGCCAACGGGCACTTCACGCCCCGACGCTTCTTGCCGCCGAGGGCGACCATCGCGAAGAAGTGCCCGGTGCGCTTGTCCTGGAACGCTGAACCTGTCGTGCGCTGTCTGCCCACGTGGCCTCCTCCTGGCATCAACTTACCGCGCGGCCCGACGCGCTGACGGAGCCGCTGACAGAGAACGTCCGGCGCGAGCGATTCGTTCGAGCAATCGTGTGTGGCGCGACGGACTGCGAGTCCGAGCCAGGGCACTGCCTTGGTCAGCGGGGGCGGCCTGCTCCTCCGCCGACGTCCAATGCGGCCGACCCGACCCAACCCGACCCGATCGCGTCAACCGCTCGAGAGCCATCGGCACGATCCTACTTCCTCGTCTTCAGCCGAATCAGGTTGGACCGGTTGGACGAGTCGGACGTGCTCGCGAAATTGCGTTCGGTATGAGGGCCTACCTCTGGTCCATCCGCAGCCTGTTCGGAGGCCAGCGCACGGACAACGAACTCGTGCGACGGCACGTAGGTCCGGGTCCGATCTTCGTCCGCTGGACGCGGACCGGCCTCCCACCCGACCCGCCGGAGGATGATGCCGACGCGCGTCTGCTCGGCACGGCCCCACCGCTCGGGTTCGATGCCGAGCGCCTCGCACAAGACGTCACCCGTCGACACACGCGGCAAAGGGGCTCCCGGGCCAGCCGCCGCCGACTCGCGGACTCGTCGAGCCAGCCACGGCACGACGAGAGCCTCCCACGCGTCCTCGACCACGCGCTGCTCTTGCTGCTCCGTGCATGCGGTCGCGAATTCGCTCGAATCGACGTGCCACGGCTCGTGCTGCTGGTAGCGGACGACGGCTTCAGCCCAGAGCTGATCGGCCTCGCGCTCGAGAGCTCCTAGATCGATGCGCCCCGTGCGAACGGGCCACCACCGACGGTTGCCGGTCTCGTCCTGAAGGTACGCACTCGCGTTCGTGGTACCGAACCCCGCCCATCGACGCGGGAAGTCGGCGGCGCGTCGCGCGTACGCAGGCCGATAAGAGTCGACCCGCCTCGAGACGAACGCCTTGATGCGCGTCGTCTCGTGCTTCGAGAGCGCCGCGAGCTCGCCGATTTCGACGATCCACTTGCCGCGGAGCGCCTGCGGCCCCTCCTTGCTGCCGATGTCGATCTCGGAGTCGAAGAACCACTCGGGCCGGCGCGCCAAGATCCGCAGGGCGGTCGACTTCCCACGCCCCTGCTGGCCTTCGAGCGTGACGACCGTGTCGACCTGGCAGCCCGGGCTGTAAACACGCGCGACGCACGCGATGAGGCACTTCGCGCCCACCTGCGCGGCGTACGTCGACGGCGCGGCCCCGAGGTACTCGGGCATCCACGTGTTCAGACGAGGTGTCGCGTCCCACACGAGACCGTCGAGGTAGTCGCGGATCGGGTGGAACTTGTGACGGCGCGCGACGATGACCTACCGCTGCATCGAGTGCGGTGCCGAGTACGAGCAGCACGTGCCGCTGTGCACGTGCTGCCTCGAGAGCGGCGTCGTCGTGCCGATGGGTCGGCGCGTACGTGCGCTCATCGACTACGCGCCGGAGGTGACGGACGCGTCCGCGCTCCTGCGAGGCTCGTGGCAGGTCGTAGAAGCGCCGGCCTATCCCACGCTGCAGCTTCGCCGCGGAGCACTCGTCGTGCTGACCGGGCCGCCGGGCGCCGGCAAGAGCACGATGGCCTGCCTCGCCGCGGACAGCACGCGGAAGACGGTCGTCCTCGCGTCCGTCGAGGAGCCGCCCGGGCCCTCGCTGGCTGCGCGTCTCGGTCGTTGCGGTGTTCGTCGATCGGATTTCGGCGTCGTCGGCCGGGCCTCCGTCGATCAGCTCGTCGAGGTCTGCCGCCGTCGCGACCCCGCTGCGCTGATCGTCGACAGCGTGCAACCAGCGGATTTTCGGGCTCGCGACCTTCGCCATCTCCTGGCCGTGCTGCCGCGGCTCGAGATCCTGTTCGCGGTGTCGCAGCAGAACAAGCGCGGCGTCGTGCACGGTGAGCAGGCGCTCGTCCACGAGGCTGATGTCGTCATCGAGTGCGATGCGTTGCGCTGGCGCCTCTCGAAATCGCGATACCAGCCGATCGATGTTCCCGAAGCCCGCGGCGCAGTCCTAGTGACGTCGCGGGCCACCACGTCACCCGAGAACGCGGAGGTCGCGAATGACGTCTGAGAGGGTCTGCCTCTTCTGCTTGGCGCCGGACGCGATGTCCGTGAAGTTCGATCGACGCGGCAAGCCGTTCCTGCGGTGCTTCGCCTGCGGCGTGCGGGCGTTCATGCCGTCGTTCCAATCGCTCAACGGCGTGGCGATCCTGACCCCCTACGCCGAGTCCGTGGTCGAGCAAATGGCGCAGAATCGCGCGGTCGCCGACGAAAAGCGGCGCCTCGTTGCGGCGCTCGTTGACGGGATCCGCGCCAAGCTCGTGCGATCGCCGGCGGCAAGTGCCGGGTCGTCATCCCAGCAGGCGCCCGCCCCGTTGGCGCACGGAGGTACGCGCGCATGATCCCCAGCCGAAGTTCGTTCGCTCGTGTCGAAGCGCCCGCCTCGCTTCCCGAGGAGGAGCCGCGCGGCGGAGCAAACACCGAGCATCTTCGCGCGGCCGAAGAAGCGGAAGCGGCCGTACGGCGAGAAGCCGAGCGGCGGGCGCGGCGTGAGATGGAGGAAGTCGAGGGCCGGCGTGCCATCACGCGCGCCGACTTGCGCTCGATCCACGCGCTGGAGCATCGAACCCACCTCGTGCGCGCCGACACGACGGTGACGCGCGCCAACGGGCTCCTCTCGTTGGCCCTCTGGTTCGCGCTCGGAGCTGGCGCGACCTACTTCGCGTCGAGGACGGCATCGTGACCGGCTCGCTCTTCGCGCTCACGGATCGCTTCTTGGGGTCGCTCGCTCCAACCTCCGTGCAGGAGCGCCCTCTACTGCCGCGCGCGTCGGTCTTCGGAGAGGATCCCGAGCAGCAGCTGCTTGCGCACGCGGCACAGGTACAAGGCGAAGCTACGCACGCCCAAGCCGAGAATCAGGTCGCGCACGCGTTCGCCGATCGCGCGCCGCTGATCGGCGTGGCACTCGGCGTGGCCACGATGTGTTTCGTGCTCTCGCGTCGCGGGAACGGGGGCCACCGATGAGTCGCCGGTCGCGAGCCGACGCGAAGCGATCGTCGCGCGGAGCCCCTCGCAGCGGCGCGTCTCGAGAGAGGCCGCAGAACGCGAAACCGCGGAAGCGAGGGTCGTACGAGGCGCGGTCAGCGCCGATCGCGACTCGCGACTGGAGCACCGCCGTCGCATCGCTCGCGAAGGCGGTCCGGCGTGGCGGAGGGCCCTTCACGATCGGTCGATCGGTTGCGCGCAATCTCCGTCTCCTGCCACTGCGCTACGGTTCCAGCCGCAAGATCGAGATCCTGTGGCGGGGTTCGGCCGGCAAGGCCGTGACGCTCGAGCGGAAGCTCCAGTCGCACGCGTGCAGGAAGTACCCTAACCGCGTGGCCAACCAGAACATCGGCGGCGGCCGGCGGGCGCCCGATGGGCCGCACGTCCTTTACGTCGCGCTCCTGCCGGCGGCTCCGCCGAAGGTCACGGTCGTCGAGAGCCTCGTCGGTGGAGTGCGCCGGCGCACGCGCCGACGGCGAACGGCATGTCGCGTCGCGAGCCGTGCACAGCGCTCGCGGCGCAGGTGACGCCTCCAGTCGCGCACGCCACTCCCGCGGCCGGCATGAGCTCGGCTACGCTCGTCTGCGATGGAGCTCTCGGCGTTCCTCGCGAAGTGGTCGACCTCGGGCGGCGCCGAGCGGGCGAACAAGGACAGCTTCCTCGTCGACCTCTGCGACGTCCTCGGCGTGGCGCACCCCGATCCCAAGACGGGCGACCCAGCGAAGGACGGCTACGTCTTCGAGCGCGCTGCGAAGCTGCACCACCCAGACGGCAGCTTCACGACCGGCTTCATCGACCTCTACAAGCGCGGCTGCTTTCTGCTCGAGGCCAAGCAGGGCTCCGACGCTGGGCACGCGAAGGCCGGGACGGCGCGACGCGGAACAGGGTCGTGGTTCACCGAGATGGACCGCGCGCTCGGGCAGGCACGCAACTACGTCGAGTCGCTCCCGGCCGACGAGCCGCTGCCGCCGTTCCTTGTCACCTGCGACCTCGGGCATTGCTTCGAACTCTACGCGCAGTTCGACGGATCCGGCGAGTACCGGCCGTTTCCGAACGCACCGAACAAGCGCATCTTCCTGCGCGACCTCGAGAAGCGCCCGGAGCTGCTCGACGTGCTGCGCGCGGTCTTCGTCGATCCGACGTCGCTCGATCCGAGCAAGCAGAGCGCGAAGGTCACGCGCGAGATCGCCGAAGACCTCGCCGCGATCGCCGCCGATCTCGAGAAGGCCGGCCACCCCGCCGAGTCGGTCGCGACGTTCCTCATGCGATGCATCTTCACGATGTTCGCCGAGGATGTCGGCCTGCTCCCCGAATGTCTCCTCACCAACGCGCTCGCCGAGCATTGGATCCCGAACCCGGCTCGCGAAGGTGTCGGAGTCAGGCCGCCCGCGCGGGCGTCGTGGTTCGTGCTCGGACCACTGTGGCGCGGGCCGGAGCCAGTGCGCCGGCCCTAGTCGCCACGATACGCCGAAGCTATGGGGGCCCGATGCCGCAGCTTGCTCGACTTCGGGTCGACCGCTTCAGGAACGCGCGACCGGGTATCGACCTGAAGTTCGGTCCGACGTTCAATGTGCTGTTGGGCAAGAACGCGACCGGCAAGTCGACGCTGCTCGATCTCATCGCCGCGGCTACGAACGACGACCTCTCGCCTTACTCCGAGGAGGAAGGCGGCTACGACATCACGTACTGGCTTGCAAAGGACGATCGGGAAGTCGAGGTTCACGCCGCAAGAAAGCGCGCCATGCTTGGGCAGGAGGCCGCCGAGCGTGGGAACGAGAAGGTCTACGACGACACGTCAACGATCGTGCTGCGGACAGCTAACGTCGAAACGGATCGGTTCGAGGTCTCTGGCGCAACGGGCAACTGGCTCCAAGCCGACGGCTCGAAGCGGACCTTCGAGCTCCGACTTGGAACCTCCGGACGTCGGGTAGCTCTTCGCGCGCTCTTCGCGGTCGCGGACTTCGGGGACGTTCACGCCACCGCGGGCGCGCGCCGCATCCGCGACGCGCTCGACATCATCGGATTCTGGGGTGAGGTGCCTCGCTTCGACGAAGCGCTTGGCACCTTCTCCGCGATCGGTCAGGCCCAATTCCAGCTTGGCAGGGAGGGGAGCGGCGGCGGGCACGGAAGTTTCGGCGCCTGGCTCCCCATCGAGTTCGTCCGGGTCGCCAACGAACCTGCTACAGGCGAGGCGCTCGTGGTGCCCTTCACGAAGCTAGGACAGCTCGCGACGATCCCCCAGCTCCTCGGCTTCACATCCGCGGAGCTCCGGCCGCGATTGCTGGCACGTTCCCAGGACGGCGAGAAGGTCACTTCGAAATACCTCGGTTTCGACTGCCTCTTCGCACGTGCAGACGGTTCGAAAGTTTCGTACGGCCTCCTAAGCTTCGGTCAGAAGCGGCTGTTCGCCTTCCTCTGGTATCTCGCGGTTCGCCAAGATCGGCCGGTTGTCGCCGACGAACTGCTGAACGGCCTGCACCACGAGTGGATTCGCGCCTGTTTTGATCGGATGGAGGGGCGGCAGAGCTTCCTCGCGACGCAGCATCCGCTGCTCCTTGACCACATTCCGGTTACTTCGATCGAAGCGGCCGAGACGACGTTCATCCGATGCAGTTCCGTCGTCTCGTCGAACGGAGGGGAGCAACTCGACTGGAGGAACTTCGACCATGAAGAAGCCGAACGCTTCTTCATCGCGTACCAGACGGGCATCCAGCAGGTGAGCGAGGTGCTTCGTTCGGAGGGGCTATGGTGAGGCCTGCGTTCTCGATCGCGCTTCTCTCAGAAGACAGCAGCGAACGCACGTGGAAGGGCCTGCGGCGCGTCGTCGAGAAGATGCTTCGGCGGTTCGAGGATGATGGCTTCACTCCCCGCGTCGAGATCGTGCCGCCGCGTCCGGACCTCCGGCCCGTTCTCATCGCGAACCGTTGGCGGAGTACGAAGCCTCGCGACCAGGCCGACAAGCGGGAACTCTGGAGGTACATCGCGCGAAAGATCGCTGAGGCCGGAGGCTTCGTCTTCTTCCACTATGACGGTGACGAAGTCTGGTCGCGGCGAGCAAATTCCGAAGCGATCGAGCAGTTCGACAGCGAAGTCCGAGTACGAGTCGCGCAGGTCCTTGGCGGCGCAGGGCGCTCCCCTGCGCAAGTAAGCGAGCTGCTGACGCGCCTGGTGGAGTGCGTACCGTTTTACTCCGTCGAATCGTGGACCTACCAAGCCACGGACCGGGCCGTCGAACTGTGCCAAGCAAACTGCAGCGGTGCTCACGTCGCGACCTTCCAAAGCTGGGCGGCCAATCGGGCGGCGCTCGACGACGTGTCCAAGCCAAAGGACAGTTGCTGCCTCAAGGATCGTCACAATGACGACCTCGGAGACAGGGTCCAGGTTTGGGAGGTCGTCGGGGCGGGCCGTTCCCTGACCGCGTTCGCCTGGAACCTCTACGCCTGCGTGGATCTCCGCCCCGCTCTCGCATTCCCAGACTAGCCGGGCAGCAGGTCCCGCGGGCGCCGCCAGCCGACACGCGCAGCGTTGATCGACGCGCGCCGAAGCTCGGCGTCATTCCAAGGCGGCTTGCAGCGCAGGTTCCAATCCGAGCGCATGATCCACACGGCGTCGCCGATGCCGAGCCCGAACCTCGCGACGAGCGTCGCCGCAACCTTGAACAGCTGCCGCTGCCCGCCCGCACCGCTGATCGCCGGGTCCATCCGCGCGACGTAGGCCGCGGCGCGCTCGAGCACCGAGCCGCGGCAGCTCGGCGACGTCGCGGCGCGCGCGAGGAAGCCCCCGTTCCCCTCGGGACTTGGCGCGCGCGTGCGCTCGACCGTCGCGAGGACGTCCGCGTCGCGCACGCCGTAGCGCGCGCTCAACACCGCGACCGCGAGCTCCCCGACCTTGGCCACGAGCTCGTCCCCCTCCACGGCGGCCAGCGCACACGCATCGACGACCTCGACGATCTCCCCGCTCGGATGCCTGCTCCCCGGCATCATCGTCTGCATCGGCGCCCCGCCCCTCGAGACCCCGCGCAGCTCGACGACCATCTTGCCGGTGAGCGGGTCGCGGACCTGCATCGTCACGACCGGCGCCGCGACCACGTACAGCCAATGCGCCCGCCCGACGCTCGGCCGTCCGAAGGTGAACGTCGGCGGCAAGAACTTCGACGCGAGCTCCACCGCCTCGGGGCAGTCGCAGTCGACGTCGACGACTCGCCCGAGCCGAAGCCCGACGCCCGTAACCGCCGGGTGCAGCAGGTCGCGTTGCCTTACTCTGTACGTCGTCCACGCGCGCAGCGGCGTCCCGTGGCGCGAGGGCACCTTGCCGGCGAGCGGCACGAGCTCGTCCGCGCGCGCCACCCCGGCGCGCACGAGCGCGCGTGCCGCGTCGAGAGGCGTGGTCACGACGAGCCCCCTTCCCCACCGCCGTCGCGCGACGTCGGCCCCGTCGGCGCGTCCAGTGGGGCCAGGAGCGCGTCGAGCGCCGCCCGGAGGCGCCGGACGCTGGCCGCGTCGCCGCCCGCGACGGCGACGCGAAGCGCGCCCGTGATGGCGACGATCGCGGCGTCGAGCGGGTCCGCAGGCGCCGTCAGCGAGCTGTCAGCGGCAGTCGACGATGGCGGGGTTTGGTCGCCGGGGGCGCTCGAATCGGCGCCACTTCCTGCAACTTCCGACCGGTCCCCGCGATTAAAAGTCCGTCGAGAAGCGGCCCGCAGAGGCTGTGACCGTCAGCAGGCTGTGGTCGATCGCTCCCAAGGCGGTGGCATCCGCGGCAGAGGAGCGGCCGGTCTCGGAGCAGCTCCACCGCCTGCTAGCCGAGCAAGGACGTCAGCAGCGCGGTCACCTCGCCCGGGCGCTCGACGGCCG
>JAJXTK010000280.1 GCA_021783935.1 Myxococcales bacterium
CCACCGCGCCGCAGGTCGCGCCGAGAGCGGCGCACGTCTTGGGGGTGCAGGTCGGCGTCCCGCCGCCGCACTGGTTCGGCACGCCGCCGCCGCCGCAAATCGCGGGGGCGGTGCAGGCGCCGCAGTTGACGACGCCGCCGCAGCCGTCACCCACCGCGCCGCAGGTGGCGCCGAGCGCGGCGCACGTCCTTGGCACGCAGGGGGGGGGCGCGCCGCCGCACTGGTTCGGCACGCCGCCGCCGCCGCACACGTTCGGCGCCGTGCAAGTGCCGCAGCTCGCGACGACGCCGCCGCAGCCGTCGCCGACCGCGCCGCACGTCGCGCCGAGATCCGCGCAAGTCCGCGGCTTGCACGACACCACGTTGCCGCACACGTTCGCGCTGCCGCCGCCGCCGCACACGTCGCCCGCGCTGGTGCAGCTGCCGCAGTTGATGACGCCGCCGCAGCCGTCGCTGGCCGCGCCGCAATTGTAGCCGAAGGCCGCGCACGTCTTGGGGACGCACGCGGGGGGCGCGCCGCCGCACACGTTGCCGACGCCGCCGCCGCCGCACACGTCGCCGGGCTTGGTGCAGCCGCCGCAGGCGATGACGCCGCCGCAGCCGTCGCCCGCCGCGCCGCAGTTGAAGCCGAGCGCCGCGCACGTCTTGGGGACGCACGTAGGCGTGCCGCCGCCGCAGACGTTCGGCACGCCGCCGCCGCCGCACACGTCGCCGGGGTTCGGACACGCCTTGCCGCAGTCGACGATGCCCCCGCAGCCGTCGGAGACCGGACCGCAATTGACGCCGAGGTCCTTGCAGCTCTTCGGCGTGCACACGCCCGCGTCGCCGCCGAGCGGGCTGCCGCAGGTGCTCGCCTTGCCGCCGCCGCCGCACGTCGCGGGCGCGGTGCAGCTGCCGCAGTCGATCAGGTTGCCGCAGCCGTCTCCCTGCGGGCCGCACGTCGCGCCGAGATCCGCGCACGTCCGCGGGACGCAGGTGTTGCCGCAGACGTTCGGCTTCACGGCGCCGCAGACCGCGCCGCCGGCGCAGCTGCCGCAGTCGATCACGTTGCCGCAGCCGTCGCTGGCCTTGCCGCAATTGGCCCCGAGCTGCATGCACGTCTTCGGGACGCACGTGCCGCCGCCGCCGTCGAGCTCGAACCCGGCGTCGCCGCCGTCACCGGCCGCGCCAGCGTCGGCGCCGATGCCCGAGCCGGCGGGGCCATCGACGTTTGTGCCACCCGCGCAGGCGACGAGGCCGAAGGAGGCGATGGCCAGACAAGACAGGACGTACAGGACGCGGCGCATGGCGACTCCGTGCCGAGGGCGAACGCCGCGCGCCCCGGAGAAGCCGGCTCGTCGCTGCGCGCCCGGCGAGTAGCATCGTCCGGGCCTCGCACGAAGCCTCAACTCGAGGCCGAATGCGCGGCGATCGCGCGCGAGCGGCTCGCCTCTCGCGTCACGCGGAGGGGACGCGTCATCTCGCCGTTTCTGCGGAATCAGGTTCGCGCACGCGCCGTTGATGCGCCACATGGGCTTCGACGCGAACGCTCTGTTGCTGTCGATGGTGGTCAGCGGCGTCGGCTTCGTCGCGTTCGTCTACGGCAAGCGTCAGGGCCGCATTCCCCAGATGGTCGCCGGGCTCGTGCTGATGGTGTTCCCCTATTTCGTGTCGAGCGCAGGTTGGATGCTCGCCGTCGCCGTCGGCGTGATCGCGCTCATGGTGATGGCGATCAAGCTCGGCCTCTGACGGAAGCCTGCGCCCCACGGGGCTCAGAGCGTGAGCCGATCGAGCTTGCGGGCGTGCTCTTCCTCGGTCTCGGAGAGCATGCGGAAGAAGCGCGCCTCGGGCTCGGGGCAGTGGTCGGCGATGGCGTCGTAGTAGAGCGACGCCTTCTGCTCGTTCTCGAGGGCGATCTGCAGCGCCTGGGCGGCCGAGATCGTCTCGACCACGAGCCAGTCGGGGGCGGTCTCGACCGCGCCGACGTTCGCGTCGGCGTCCTTCGGGAGGTCGTCGCCGACCAGCCGCTGGCCCTCCTTCTGGATCGCGGCGGCGTGGTGATCCTCCTGCACCGCCATCTCCTCGAAGAAGACGCGGACCTCGGCGGGCAGATCGAGCGCCGCGAGCGCACGGTAGAACTTCGCCGAGGCACGCTCCGACTCGACGGCGTTGCGCACAGCCTGCTGCAAGGTGACCGACATGTCGTTCGACGGCAGCAACGGGCGTGCCTCGCCGCGTGATTGCCCTTTCTTTCCGCGGGTCGCCGCCTTCGGCGAACCGAATGCGCGAGGCCTCGTCGGACGCGCAGAAGCTGCTGCTCGTGACCGGCGCGCCACGACGAAGGCGCGCGGGCGCCCGGCGACGCGAGAGCCGGCCGGTCGCCCGCGTCGGTCGGCGGACGGTCAATGTCCGCGCGCGCGCCGAGGCTCGGTCGTCGTGTCAGGATGGGGCGGCCCCGTCCGCCTCGAGCTCCGCATGCGCCTCCTGCACACCTCCGACTGGCATCTGGGTCACACGCTGCGCGACTTCTCCCGGGCGCACGAGCACGCCGCCTTCCTCGGGTGGCTGGTCGAGACGATCTGCGCGCGCCAGGTCGACGTGCTGCTCGTCGCGGGCGACGTCTTCGACTCGGCGAACCCGCCCGCGGCAGCGCAGGAGCTGTGGTTCGACTTCCTCGCGCGCCTGCGGCGCGAATCGCCCCAGACGCGCGTGATCGCGATCGGCGGCAACCACGACTCGGCGGCGCGGCTCGACGCGCCGAGCCCCGTCCTGCGCGCGCTCGACGTCACGATCGTGGGTGGGCTGCCGCGGCTGCGGAGCGAGCTGCAGCTGGAGCGAATCGTCGTCGACGTGCGCTCGAAATCCGGCGAGCGCGCCTGGATCGCGGCGGTGCCGTTCCTGCGCCTCTCGGATCTCGCGGCGGAGCACGCGCTCGAGGCGCCCGAGCGCGGCGTGCGCGCGGTGTACGACGAGGTCTTCGACGCGATCCGCGCGCGCATGGGAGCGGGAGAGGCGCTGCTCGCGATGGGGCACCTCTACATGGTCGAAGGGCGCATCTCCGAGCTGAGCGAGCGGAAGATCCTCGGCGGCAACCAGCACGCGATCCCCGTCGAGCTCTTCCCCGCCGACGTCACCTACGCCGCGCTCGGCCACCTGCACCTCGCGCAGGGCGTGGGCGGCCGCGACCACGTCCGCTACTCCGGCTCCCCGCTTGCGCTCTCGATCGACGAGGCGCACTACGAGCATCAGGTCGTGCTGCTCGACCTCGAACGCGGCCGACTCGCCGCGCTCGAGGTGCTGCGCGTCCCGCGGGAGGTCGAGGTCGTACGCATCCCGGCGCGCGGCGCCCTGCCGCTGCCAGACGCGCTCGCCGAGCTTCGCGCGCTGGCGCCGGCCGAGGCGCTCGCGCCCGCGCGTTGGCCCTTCGTCGAGGTCGCGATCGAGCTCGCGCGGCCCGAGCCTTCGCTGCAGGCGCAGGTCGCCGACGCGCTCTTCGGCCGCGCCGCGAGGCTCGTGAAGATCACGCGCGTGCTCGCCGCCGGCGAGCCGAAGCTCCGCCCGTCGGCGGTGCGGGCGCTCGCCGACTTCACGCCGGAGCAGGTGTTTCGCGAGCGTTGGAGCAAGGAGTACCCCGGCGATCCGCCAAACGAGCTGCTCGGCGCGTTCCACGAGATGGTCGAGACGGCCGCGCAGGAGACGCGATGAAGATCCTGGCCGTGCGCGGCAAGAACCTGGCGAGCCTCGCGGACGAATTCGCGATCGAGCTCGCGACGCCGCCGCTCTCGGAGGCGGGCCTCTTCGCGATCACCGGCCCGACGGGGTCGGGCAAGAGCACGATCCTCGACGCGCTCTGCCTCGCGCTCTTCGATCGCACGCCGCGCCTGACCGATCAGGGCGGCGTGCGGATCGGGCTCGAAGAGGAGGACGACAAGCGGAGGCTCGCGTCGAACGACGCGCGCATCATCCTCACGAAGGGAACGGCGGCCGGCTTCGCCGAGGTCGACTTCGTCGGACGTGACGGTCGGCCGTACCGCGCGCGATGGGCGGTGCGACGCGCGCGCACGGGCAACCTCGGCGAGCAAGAGCTCTCGCTCAAGAGCCTCGACGACGAGCGCGCGATCGGCAGCAAGAAGCGCGAGGTGCTCGACGCGATCAAGGAGCGCATCGGCCTCGATTTCGAGCAGTTCCGTCGCTCCGCGCTCCTCGCGCAGGGAGACTTCGCGGCGTTTTTGCGCGCGGGTCCCGACGAGCGCGCGCAGCTGCTCGAGAAGATGACCGGCACGGAGATCTACCAGCGGATCTCGAGGTCGACCTACGAGCGCGCGAAGCGAGAGCGTGAGGCGCTCGAGCGCGCGAAGGCAGGGCTCGAGGACCTCGAGGTGCTGGACGACGCCGCGCGGGCCGAGCTCGAAGGCGCGCGCGCCGCGATCGACGGCGAGGTCGAGCGCGCACGCGCTCTGCTCGACGAGCTCCGCGCCGCGCAGGCGTTCTGGAGGCAGCGGGCGGAGCTCGAGGACGTGATCGAGAAGGGGCGCGCGTCGCTGGCCGTCGCGGAGGGGGAGCTCGCGGCGATCGCCCCGCTCCGCGCCGAGCTCGCGGCCGTGCGATCGGTGCAGTCGTTGCGGCCGTTGTTCGATGGGGCGGACGCGGCGGGCGTCGAGGCCGAACGCCAAGGAGCCGCCGCCGAGCAGAGTGCGCTCGAGGCGCGGCGGGACGCGCAGCGACGCGACGAGGCGCGCGCGCAGGTCGGGGCCACGGCCGAGGAGCTCGCGAAGGCCGAGGCGTACGAGCGTGAGGCGGCGCCCGCGATCGCCGAGGCGGGCGCGCTCGACGCCGCGATCGCGACCGCGACCCAGCTGCACGAGACGAGCAAGACGGCGCGCGAGCAGGCGCAGGAGCTGACGGCGGCCGCGGCAGCGGAGCTCGCCCGCATCGAGCGCGAGCAGGGCGTCGCGACGCGCGCGCACGACGAGGCCGTCGCGCGCCTGACCAAGGGTGCGCCGTATCGTCGGCTCGCGACCGAGTGGTCGCGGTTCGAGAAGCCGCTCGAGCGCTACGCGGACGCGGCCAGGGAGCGCGCGACGATCGACGTGGCCTCGCTCGAAGGCGCGCTCGTCGAGGCGAACGAGGGGGCGCGCTCGAAGGCGGACGACGCGATGCGGGCGCAGGCCGAGCTCGATCGCGCCGCGGACCAGGCGCACGCGTGCGAGGGGCTGCTGGCGAGGTTCGATCGCGGGGCCATGCTCGACGAGCGCGCTGGGCTGCAGGCGCTCGATCGAGCGCGCCTCGAAGCATCGGCGGCGCGCGAAGCCTTGGGCGCGGCGGAGCGCGACGTCGCCGCCGCGCGACGCGAACATGGCGAGCTGCAGGCCACGATCGCCGAGGCCGCGCGCGCCGAGGAGGTCGGGGCGAAGCAGCTGCCGATCCTCGACGCGAAGCTCGAGGTCGCAACCCACGCGTTCGAGCTCGCCGCGCGGTCGGCGAGCCTCGAGGCCCAGCGCGCGGAGCTGCGCGAGGGGGAGGCATGTCCGCTCTGCGGGTCGCGCGAGCACCCGTATCGCGAGGGCGCGTCGATGCCCGTGATGCAGCCGCTGCGCGCGCAGGCCGACGCCCTGCGGACTGAACGCGAGGCGCTGGTCGCGGCGCAGTCCGGCCACGCCGCGCTGCGGCAGCAGGCCGAGCGACGCCTCGGCGCGGCTTGCGAGCTGCTTGCGCGCGCCGAGTAGGACGCGCGCGTCGCGGAGGGGCGCTGGCAGAGCGCTCGCGCGGGCCTCTCGCCGCTCGCCCCGCTCGACGCCCGCGAGCAGGCGCTCGACGGCCTTCTCGCTGCGATCGCGACCGACATCGAGGCGCGATCGCGGCGGCTCGCGGCCGAAGAGGCGGAGCTCACGACGGGCGACGCGGAGGCGGCAGGGGCGCGTCGACGCCGCGACGCGCTCCAGATCGCGCGCGACGAGGCGATGCGCGAAGAGCGCGTCGCGCGCGAGAGGACGGAGGCGCTCCTGCGGGCGCTCGAGGCGAAGCGGCAGCAAGCCGGCGCGTGCGAGCGCACGATGTCCGCGAGCGTGCAGGAGCTCTCCCCCGCCTTCGACGAGCAACCTGGGTGGGAGTCGAGGCTCTCCGCGCAGCCCGACGAGTTCCTCCGCAAGCAGCGGCTCGCGGTGAAGGCGTGGATCGACCTCGACGCCGAGCGCGCGGCCAAGGAGCAGGCGCTCGCCGCGCTCGCACGCGAGCACGGCCCGGCGAAGGCGACCGCCGACGAGCGGAGGCGCGCGTCGACCGTAGCGCAGGAGCAGGAGGCGCGTTCGCGCGAGGAGCTCGAGGCGCTTCGAGGACGGCGCGGGGCGCTGCTCGGCGGCGAACAGACCGCGTCCTTCTCGCAGCGCCTCCGGGGCGAGAGCGAGCGGCGACGGCGCGCGCTCGAGGCGGCACGCCAGGCCCTCAGCGAGCTGAGCGTCGCCGCGAGCGCCGCCGCGGCGAGCGCGGAGGCGCTGGCGCGGGCGCGCGCCGAGGCCTGGGCCCGCCGCGACGCGATCGCGAAGGAGCTCGCGAACGCCATCGCCGCCACCAGTCGGACGCCGGACGAGGTGCGCGCGCTGCTCGAACGCGACGCGACGTGGATCGACGCGACCGAAGGCCGAGTGGACTCGTGCGCACGCGCCGTCGACGGCGCGAGCGCGGTGCTCGCGGATCGGCGCGCGCGTCTCTCGCAGCACGACGAGCAGGCGAGCCTCGGCCCGTCCGCCGCCGAGGTCGAGGCCGCGCTCGCGGACGCGAGCGACGCGCACGAAGCGAGGCTGAACGAACGCGTCAGCCTCGAGGCGCGCCTTGGCGCCGACGAGCACGCGCGCGCGCGCAGGGCGGAGCGCGCGGGGGAAGTCGAGGCGCAGACCGCGATCAGCGAGCGCTGGCAGCGCATGACCGATCTGATCGGCTCGGCCGACGGGAAGAAGTTCCGGGTCTTCGCGCAGAGCCTCACCTTCGATGCGTTGCTGGCGCAGGCGAACCACCACCTCGCCGAGCTCGCGCGTCGCTACTCGCTCGCGCGCGTCCCCGGCGCGGAGCTCGAGCTGCAGATCATCGACCACGATCTCGGGGACGACGTGCGCCCGACGACGAGCCTCTCGGGCGGCGAATCGTTCCTCGTCTCGCTCGCCCTGGCCCTGGGCCTCTCGAGCCTCGGGACGCAGACCACGCGCGTCGAGACGCTCTTCATCGACGAAGGGTTCGGCACGCTCGATCCCGAGACGCTCGATGTCGCGCTGGGCACGCTCGAGGCGCTCCAGTCGAACGGCCGCCAGGTCGGCGTGATTTCGCACGTCGCGGGCCTGGCCGAGCGCCTCGGCGCGCGCGTTCACGTCGAGCGAAAGGGGATCGGCCGCAGCACGGTGCGCGTCGAGCCTGGCTGACGAGTCTCGCGGGAGCGCTCTTGCCCGTGCGCGCGTTCGTGGCCGGGCTCGGACTCCGACCATGGCGCGGCGGTGACCGCCGAGACGCGAGGCCGGCGCCACCAGCGTGAAGGCGGCGCGGCCGGTGCAAAAACGCCGCAAGGAGGCCACCCTTTCGAGCGCCTCCTCGCAGCCTCCGTGTGCCGAGCTCTCGCCGCGCGTTGCGGCGCCCCGATCAGCGCTTGCTGTACTGGAAGCGCTTGCGGGCGCCCGGACGGCCGTACTTCTTGCGCTCGACCTTGCGCGAGTCGCGCGTGAGGAAGCCCGCGCGCTTGAGGCTCGGGCGACGCTCGCCGTCCGCCGAGCACAGCGCGCGCGAGATGCCGTGGCGAACCGCCTCGGCCTGCGCCGAATTGCCGCCGCCGCGGACGTTCACGACGACGTCGAACTGGTCGACGAGCTCGAGCAGCTCGAGCGGCTGCTTCACGATCATCTGCGAGGTCTCGCGCACGAAGTACTTCTCCATCGTGCGCTTGTTGACCGTGATCGTGCCGGTGCCCGGCTTGATCCAGACGCGGGCCGAAGCCGTCTTGCGCTTGCCCGTCGCGTACGTGCGGTTCTCGGTGGCAGCCATCATTCGCCTCAGATCTTCACGGTCAACGGCTGCGGCTTCTGCGCAGCGTGGGGATGGTCGGG
>JAJXTK010000281.1 GCA_021783935.1 Myxococcales bacterium
CTCCACGACGATGGCGGCGGCGAGATCCATCGCGTTCCGGCGTGGCTCGGCGGCGGCCGCGAGCCGATCGTGACGTATCGCATGAGCGAGCGTGACCGCGCCAAGATCCCGATCAACCTCCGCACGATGGGGCGGGCGTTCTTCGCCGCCGGCGCACGAGAGGTCTTTCTGCCGGTGCTCGGGCTGCGCGGCGTGAGCGCCGACGAGCTCGAGCGCGTGCCGCTCGAGTCGATGCCGGCCCGGAATTTCGAGTGCGGATCGCAGCACCCGCTCGGCTCGGCGACGATGGGCGTCTCGGACAAGACGAGCGTGGTCGACGAAGAAGGGCGCGTGTGGGGGGTGCCCGGCCTGCACCTCGCCGACGGCAGCGTCGTGCCGACCAGCCTCGGCGTGAACCCGCAGCTCTCGATCATGACGCTCGCCACACGCATCGCGTGGCGCATGCGCGAGCGCGGGCTCGAGGCCTGATGCGACGTGGGGCGATGTGCGCGCTGGACGGGCGCCCTCGCGAGACTTGATCCGGCACCGGCTCATCCGGTCTGCTATGGAGTCACGTGGCCCGCGTGACCCTCACGACCGTCGCATCGAAGCTCGGTTGGCTGCCCGCCGGGGCCCTGCTCGCCTACGCGTTCATCGCGTGCGCGACCGGCGATCAGAACGCCCCGACCGACAACGGCGACGCGGTGGTGACGCCGACCGACGCCCACTTCGACGGCGCCAAGACCGACGGCGGCGGCGAGTCGGGCGCGTGCACCCCCTCCGCCCCGACGACGTGCGCGACGCCCACGGATCTCGGCACCGTGACGCTCGGCCAGACGATCACCGCCAGCGCGACCATCGCGCCGACGGCCAACGACGCGTGGTTCAAGGTCACCTTCGACAAGCTCGCCGATCTCTCCGCGCACCCGCACATCACGCTCGACAGCGCCGCGGCGTCGCTGCTCTGGCTCGAGGTCGCGCGCGACTGCAGTGGCGCGCACCTCGCCTGCAGCCAAGAGGGCTCGCAGTCCGCGACGATCACCGAGTTCGAGTCGACGTACGCCGTGCCTGACGCGGGCGACGCAGGCGAGGCGGGCGACGACGGCGCGGTCGACCCGGGCGCCGACCCCGACGCGGGCGACGCCTTCATGCCGCTCTCGTTCGGCGCCGGCGGCGTCGCGTACGTGCGCGCGTTCCGCAAGGCGGGCGCGCCGGGTCCGTGCGCGCCTTTGCAGCTGACGATCAGCAACTGATCCCCAGACGATTTCGCTGGCTCGGGCGAGGCCACGCGCTAGAGATCGCGCGCCATGAGCCAGCCCGGTCTGCCCGAGATCGACGTCAACGAGTACGGCGGCAAGAACAAGAACGGCGAGCGGCAGGTGATGAACCGCCGGCTGTTCATGCAGGTGCTGGTGTTCGAGGCGCCGGAGGGGGTGCGCGCGGAGGCGCTCGCGAGCGCGACCTCGACGCTCTGCCGCCAGCGCGAGATCCCGTCGGTCGTGTACGCCGACGCCAACGATCCCCGCAGCGTCGGCCTGCTCACGTGGAGCGAAGACCCCGCGCACTTCATCAAGCACGTGCGCCCGATCTTCTCGCACGACGAGCTCTTGCGGGCCCGCATCCGCGGCGACTTCACGATGCTCGGTCGGACCTACTCGCAAGGCTACGAGCCCGACCTCGAGGACGCGCTGCTCCACCGCTTCGTGCGCAACGTCCAGAACCCGAAGCACCCGTGGCACGTCTGGTACCCGCTGCGCCGCAGCGGCGCCTTCGCCAAGCTGCCCGCGGAGGAGCAGTCGGCCATCCTGCGCGAGCACGGCGTCATCGGCCACGCCTACGGGCAAGCCGACCTCGGCCACGACGTCCGCCTCGCGTGCCACGGCCTCGACGCGCACGACAACGAGTTCGTCATCGGCTTGGTCGGCGCGGAGCTCCACCCGCTGTCGCACCTCGTCCAGACGATGCGCAAGACGCGGCAGACCTCAGAGTTCATCTCGCAGATGGGGCCGTTCTTCGTGGGCTACGTGCTGCATCGAACCTAGCAGGCTGTGGAGCTTCTCCGAGCCCGGCCGATCCTCTGCCGCGGCACGCCGTGATGTTTCACGCGATCGACCACAGCCTGCTGACGGTCACAGTTCCCGCGGGCCGTTTCTCGACGGCCTGCTAACCGCGCGCGCCGCGCGCCTGGTCTCGCGCCTTGGGCCTGCTCGTCCTCTTCCTCGCGGCGTTCCTCGCCGGCGCGATCAACTCGGTCGCCGGCGGCGGCACGCTGCTGACCTTCCCTTCGCTCCTCGCCTTCGGCGTCTCTCCGATCGCGGCCAACGCGACGAGCACCGTGGCGCTCGTCCCCGGTTCGCTCAGCGCGGGGTGGGCCTATCGGGGCGATCTGCGCGGCAGCGGCAAGACGCTGCTGACCTTCGCCCTCCCGAGCCTCGTCGGCGGCGCGCTCGGCGCGTTCGCGGTGGACCGCGTCGGCGACGCGACCTTCGCGCGGCTCGTCCCTTGGCTCATCTTCGGCGCGACGGCGCTCTTCGTCGTGCAGGCGCCGGTGCGCGCGTGGCTATTGAGCCGAATCGACCGCCAGCGGCCGTCGGGCAGGGGCGCGACGATCGGCGTCGCGCTCTTCCAGCTGGTGGTCGCGACCTACGGCGGCTTCTTCGGCGCGGGCATGGGCATCCTCATGCTCGCCGCGCTGGCGATGCTCGGCCTCGAGAGCATCCACCGCATGAACGGCGTGAAGAACCTCGCGGCCGTCTGCATCAACGGCGTCGCGTCGGTGACGTTCATCGCCCTCGGCCGCGTGCGCTGGCCGCTGGCGCTGCTGATGGCCGTCGGCGCGGTGCTCGGCGGCGCGCTCGGCGCGGGCTTCGCGAAGAAGCTCGGCGAACGGCGCGTACGCGCGCTCGTGGTCGCGATCGGCGTCTCGATCGGCCTCGCCATGCTGGTGCGCGGACGCTGACCACGCTCGGTGGTGCCGTTGCAGCGACGTCCTCCGGCGCACCCGAGGGTGCCTGCGCAGGCGGGAGCACCAAAGCGAGCGGCGGTCGCAGTCTCCGCGGGCCGACTGTCGACGGCCTGCTAGTAGCCGGGCGCCGCCGACGGCCGCTGGGGCGGCGCGCGCAGCGACGGGCGCTCGTAGCCGAGCAGCTCGCCGAGCAGCTCGTGGTCGCGCGTGCCGATGATCTGCATGCCGACCTTCTCGAGCACGCGACGCGACGCCAGGTGCCACGGCGGGGTCGTCGCGCGCACGGCGCGCACCCCCGGCTGGGCGAGCGCCCACTCGACCGACGCGCGCACCGCCTCGGTGGCGTAGCCGAGCCGCTGCGAGGCCTGCTCGACGCCGTACGCGATCTCGCAGATGCCCTCGTCGTCGGGCGCGCCGTGGAAGACCACGCTGCCGACGACTACGCGCTCCTCGCCGCGCGCGATCATCACGCGGTCGCCCCACAGGCGCGTCTCGGGGTTGTCGCGGATGGCCTCCAACGAGGCGACGAAGGCCCGCTCGATGAGGGCGCTGCCGGGCCACGCCTCGGGCAGCCGCGCGTCGAGCACCGCCTCGGCGGCCGCACGATCTCCGCGCATCACGGCCTCGACGACGGGCAGCGTGATCGGCTCGAGGATCAGTCGCTCGGTGTGGAGCGTCTTGTGCGGCATCGCCATGCCCCCTTGGTCTTGGGCAATTTAGTCCCCCGTCAGGCGCTCGCCCGAACAATCGACGGACGCGGCGCGTAGTCGGGGTGCGTCGGGGCTCGTCGCGCGAGGCTAGCCCCCCCATGGCAATGCGGGATTGGGACCGCGAACTGAACGACGCACCGAAGGCCGAGCGATCACGCCTTGCGCCAAGGATGGGTGAAAGGGAACATCAACCGCTCATGGCAGCGACGAGCTCGATCCGCGAGGTGCAGTCCCCCACGTTCCGCTCCGAGCCGGCGGTCACCGCGCCGCGCCACGCGGCCGGCCAACGCGAAGAAGGGCTCGCGCGCGCCGCGCTGCGTCTGGCCGAGCGAGGCGCGTCCGCGCTGGCGCGCGTGGTCTGGCCGGCCATTCGTCGGCTCGACGAGCGCTTCCCCGGCAAGGCCCGTCAGCCGAAGTGGGCGCCGGCGCCGCTGCTCGGCAAGGCCGATCGAACCTTCCCGGTCCTCGGCTTCCCGCGCGAGACCGACTCGCTCTGCCCCAAGTGCGTGAAGGAGGCCCGCACGCAGGTGCTCTCGGGCGAGCACGACCTCTCGCTGCTCGTCGACGGCAAGCCGGGCGAGATCAAGGCGCGCATCGTCGAGCAGGACGGCAAGATCCTCATGAAGAAGACGTGCCCCGTGCACGGCGACTTCGAGGACGTGCTCGCCGTCGAGCCGGCGTTCCTCAAGCGCATCGAGAGCCTCTTCCCCGGCCGCGACTTCCTCGCGCCGCTCACCACGCTGCGAAACCACGGAACATCGAGCGTGAAGTACGGACGCGGCGCGGTGCTCACGGTCGATCTGACCAACCGCTGCAACATGATGTGCGACCCGTGCTTCATGGACGCGAACCAGGTCGGCTACGTCCACGAGCTCGAGTGGCACGACATCCAGCAGATCCTCGACGACTCGCTCGCCATCAAGCCGCGCCGCCAGATGAGCATCCAGTTCTCGGGCGGCGAGCCGACGCTGAGCCCGCACTTTCTCCGCGCGGTCCGCTACGCGCGCGAGGTCGGCTACTTCGCGGTGCAGTGCGCGACCAACGGCGTGCGCTTCGCGCAGGAGCCCGAATTCGCGAAGGAGGCCAAGGCCGCTGGCCTGCGCATGGCCTACCTGCAGTTCGACGGCGTCACCAACAAGGCCAACTCGCACCGCAAGATCGCGAACCTCTTCGACGTCAAGCTCCGCGCGATCGAGAACCTCCACGCCGCCGGCATCGACGTGATCCTCGTCGTCACGGTCGTCAACGGCGTCACCGACGATCAGGTCGGGCCGATCGTCGACTTCGCCGTCGAGAACGCCGACAAGATCACCGTCGTGAGCTTCCAGCCGGTGAGCTTCACCGGACGCGACGAGGACGTGACCGACGAGCGCCGCAAGGCGCAGCGCTACACGCTCAGCCACCTCGCGCGCGACGTGGAGCGCCATCACCCGCAGGTGAAGGCGATGCGCGACTGGTTCCCGCTCTCGTCGCTCGGCCCCTTCGCGAACCTCACCGATCGCCTGATCGAAGAGCGCGCCGACTTCGGCTCCGTGCACTGCGGCTGCCACCCGAATTGCGGCGTCGGCACGATCCTGTTCGTGAACAAGCGCACCAAGCAGATGCTGCCGCTCACCCAGTTCCTCGATCTCGAGGGGCTCATGTGGGACGTGCAGACGATCGCCGACGGCAACCGCGGCAAGCCCGCCACCGTCGCGCAGCTCTCGGTCGCGCTGCTCAAGAACTTCCGCGCCGATCAGGCGCCGCCCGGCTACGGCTTCACCGATCTGCTGCGCCAGTTCGTCAGCCAGACGGGCGCACGGGGGGCGAAGATCGGCGAGCACGAGAGCGACTCGAGGGAGTTCGATTGGCGCCTGCTCTTCGTCGCCGGAATGTGGTTTCAGGACCTCTTCAACTACGACTTCCGCCGCACCGAGATGTGCATCATCCCGTACGGCACGCAGCTCGGAGAGATCAGCTTCTGCGCCTACAACACCGGCGTCGGCTGGCGCAACGTCATCGAGAAGATGAAGGCCACCGCGTCGGTGGCCGAGTGGAATCGCACGCACGGGCGCCACGCCGTCTACGCCAAGAACCAGCGCCTGCCGCTCCCCGAGAGCCTCGGCACCGTCACGCTCCCCGAGAGCGCGATCCGCATGGAGGCCGAGGTGCGTCGCAAGCGCAGGCTGCCGGTGGTCTGAGGCGTCGTCGCCGCCGCCGCACGCATGAGCCGCTCGGCGCCAGCGACGCGCGCCGGACCTCCCGCCGCCGGTGGTAGAGTCCGCCGAATGACGCACCTGATCCTCAACGTGCAGGGGATGACCTGCCAGAACTGCGTTCGTCACGTGAACAAGGCGTTGGTGAAAGCCGGGCACGTGCAGAACGTCGCGATTGATCTGCCCACCGGCCGCGTCGAGCTGGACTACGACGCCGCGAACGTCACGACCGAGCAGCTCTCCGAGGCGATCGCGCACGCTGGCTACAAGGTCGCGTGACGAGCAGCTGATGCGCTCGCGGGGCGCGGTCGGCTACCATCGGCTGCGGTGGGGGACTTCGGGGAGCGTTTCGAGGTCGTTCGGCGGCTCGGGGCCGGCGGCATGGGCGTCGTCTTCGAGGTCCAGGATCACGTGCGCGGCGGGCGCGTGGCGCTCAAGACCATGCGCCTGCGCGACGGCGCGAGCCTCTACCGCTTCAAGAACGAGTTTCGCGCGCTCGCCGGCGTCATCCACCCGAACCTCGTCGGCCTCTACGAGCTCGCGACGCACGGCACCTCGACCTTCATCACGATGGAGCTCGTCGAAGGCTGTGACCTGCTCGCGCACGTGCGCCCCGAGCGCCGCGATCCGGCCTTCGCCGCCACGCTGAGCGCGCCGTTCGGCGAGGATGCGAGCGAGTCGCCGCCGGCGAGCGCGCCGCGTTCGTCGGGCCGCTCGGGGCGGCGCTTCGACGAAGATCGCGTGCGCAGCTCGTTCCGACAGCTCGCGCGTGGGCTCGCCGCGCTGCACGCCGCCGGCAAGCTGCACCGCGACGTCAAGCCGTCGAACGTCCTGGTCACGCCCGAGGGGCGCGTCGTGCTGCTCGATTTCGGGCTCGTCGTTTCGCTCGAGGCCGACTCTCAGCTGACGCAGGACGCGATCGTCGGCACCCCCGAGTACATGTCGCCGGAGCAAGCCTCGATCACGCAGCTCACCGAGGCGAGCGACTGGTACTCGGTCGGCGTGATGCTCTACGAGGCGCTCACCGGGCGCCTCCCTCACTCGGGCGCGCGCCTGAAGCTCTTGATGGACAAGCAGGCGGTCGTCCCGCCGCGTCCGCGCGACATCGCGAGCGGCGTGCCGGACGATCTCGACGCGCTCTGCATGGATCAGCTGGCGCGCGATCCGAACGCTCGGCCTACGGGCGCCGAGGTTCTCCAGCGGCTCGGCGACGCGCCGGTGCCGAGTTTGGCCACGCGACGCTCGCTCTCGACGCTCGAGGCGCCGTTCGTCGGGCGCGAGGGGGCGCTGCGTGAGCTCGAGGCCGCGTTCGCCGCCACGCGCGAAGGGCGGGCGCGCATCGCCTTCGTCCACGGCGAGAGCGGCATGGGCAAGAGCGTGCTGGTGCGGCGCTTCCTCGATGGGACGACGCGCACCGCCGACGCGTGGGTGCTCGCCGGGCGCTGCTACGACAACGAGTCGATGCCGTACAAGGCGCTCGACGGGGTCGTCGACGCGCTGAGCCGCTCGCTCCGCCGCGCCGCGCGCGAGGAGGTCGACGCGATGCTCCCGCGCGGGGTGCACGCGCTCGCGAAGCTCTTCCCCGTGCTCGCACGCGTCGAGGGGATCGCTTCGGCGGTGCGCCGGTCGGCCTCGGCGATCGCCGATCCGCAGGAGCAGCGGCGGCGGGGGTTCGTCGCCCTCCGCGAGCTCTTCGAGCGGGTCGCCTCGCAGCACCCGGTGGTGGTGTGGATCGACGACTTGCAGTGGGGCGATCTCGACAGCGCAGCGCTGCTCGGGGAGCTGATGCGCCCCCCCGACGCTCCGGCGATCCTGCTCGTCTGCACCTATCGCACCGAGGAGACCCTGCGCAGCGCCTGCCTCCGGGCGCTGCTCGATCCGGCGCTGCACCTCGGGGACGCCGCGTGCAGCATCGAGCTGTCGGCGCTCGATCGCGAAGACGCCGAGGATCTCGCCCACGCGCTGCTCGGCCGCGATCCCGCGCTCCGCGAGCACGCGGCCCGCATCGCAGCGGAGGCGCAGGGGGTGCCGTTCTTCGTCGACGAGCTCGTGCGCCACATGCACTCGATCCAGGCGATGCGCGCCTCGCGAGCGGGCCGCGTGCGCCTCGAAGACGCGATCCTCGAGCGCATCTCGCAGCTGCCCGCAGACGCGCGCGACCTGCTCGAGCACGTGGTGCTCGCCGGGCGCCCCATCGCGCGC
>JAJXTK010000282.1 GCA_021783935.1 Myxococcales bacterium
CGCGGGTTCGGGCTCGGCGGCGTGCGCGCGGGCGGGCTCCGGCGTCACCGCGGCCACCTCGCCGGTGCGCGTGGGCTTGTCGGCGTCGCGCTGGGCGACGGCGCGATCGAGGAAGGCCTTGCTCTTGACGTCGAGGCGCGTGAAGCGAAGCAGCAGCGCGGCCTCCTCGCTCGAGGTCGGCGCGCGGTAGCCGACGACCCGCCCCTCGCCCCGCATCGCGGGCGAGCCGTCGCGCAGCGCGATCTCGAAGCGGATCACGACGCCCGTCGGTCGGCTCGGCGCGCCGACGAGCACCACGCCGGTGCGCGTGAACGCCGTCGACTCGGCGGCGAGCAGCGCTTCCTCGGAGTCGTACGGGCGCACCACCCGCACGGCGACCGGCGGCTGGCTGCGCCCGGGGGGAGGCGACGACATGCCCCCAACGTCCACAAGAACGCGCCGCCGGGCAAGTATGCCGTGTCGCTCGCGCGTGACCTCGATAGGCTGTGCGCCGCCCGGACGCGGGAAAATCCGCGTGCGCCCCCACGCACCCACACGCGATCGCCGTCGTGCCTCGCCCCCCTCTCGGTCGCCCCTTCGACGTCTCGCTCCCGAGCGGAGCGCTGCGGCTCACGCTCGAACGACCGCACGGCGCCGCGCCGCGCGATCTCTCGTCCGCCGTGGCGAGCGGCCTCGTGAGCGCCGATCGACCCCTCGACGCGCTGCCACTCTTCGAGGCGCACGTGATCGAAGCCATCGCGACCGCCCTCGGTGCCCTCGAGCCTCCATCGGCGCGCCTCACCTGCCGCAATTGCGGCGAGGTCTTCGACGTCGTGCGCAAAGAGATCGTGCCGCTCGGGCCGCTGCTCGAGGGCGCCTCCGACCCGCAGCTCGATCGTCGCGCGGAGCCGGGCGCCGAGCACCCGCTGCCGCGCCCGATCGGGATCGGGCGGGCCCGCCGGGCCACGACCTTCCGCCTCGCGCCGCGTACGTTCGCCGATCGCCCGCGCCTCATCGCCTTGCTCGGCGACCCGGCGAGCGACGAGCTGCTGCCGCTGCCGACGGGGCCTGCGCTCGTGCGCGCGATCGGCCTTTCGCTCGGCGAGGTGAAGAGCCCCGTCGCGATCGCCCGCGCGCTCGACGCGCTCGACGACGACGCTTTTCACGAGGCCTGGGGCGCCATCGCCCGCGCCTTCGACGAGACGCACTACTCGCCGCGCCTGCTCGCCCCGGCGCAGTGCCCCGCGTGCGGCGCGCGCCACGACGTGGAGGTCCCCCCGCGCGTGGTGCTCGACGTCGAGCGCGCCCGCGACGAGGAGCGCGAGCCGTTCCCCTCGCTCGACGACTTCCGCGCGCGCGCCGCCGAGATCGCGCGCGAGGAGCTCGAGAAGGCCGACCTGCTCGGCATGCAGGGCATCGAGATCGTCGTCGACGAAGGGGTGCCCCCGTGCGACGACGGCGGCGAGCCGCTGCTCGGCAGCTACACGCCGCGGATCGAGCCTGCGCACGACGCCCCGACGCGCGCGCCGTTCGAGATCGCGCTCTACTACCGCAGCTTCGCCTCGATGCACGAGGAGGAGCCCTACGACGTCGACGCGGAGATCCGCGAGACGATCGCCCACGAGCTCGAGCACCACCAGAACTTCCTCGACGGCCACGATCCGCTCGACGAAGAGGAGCGCGCCGAGATCGTGCGCGAGCGCCGGCGCATCTACGGCGAGCGCCCTGTCGACGAGCTGCGGGCGGGCGCGCGCTGGCTCTTGGGCGACGTCGCGCGCTTCCTCCGCGCGACGTGGCCGCTCTGGCTCGTCGTGGCGATCGCCCTCTCGTTGGTGATCGCCACGTCGCGCTGAGCCGCGATCAGAACCAGGCGCGCAGGCCGCTGTTGATGCCGAAGTTGTTGACGTTGTAGCCGAGGCTCTGGTCCTGGCCGTTCACCGAGATGGACTGCTTGCCGGTGAGGCCGATGTCGGCGACGCCGCCGAGGTAGATGCCGAGGTGCTTGTAGGGCGAGATGAGGATCTCGGGCTCGATGTTGAGCGCGAGGCCCCACTGGCTGGTCTCGTTGGACGTCGACCAGACCGAGAAGCCCGCGCGCGCCCAGAACGAGAGCAGCCCCTTGCCGCCGAAGATGTAGCCGGCGCGCGGCGCGAGGATCCAGTTGGTCGTGCCGGTCGAGCCGGCGTTGGGGATGTCGATGGAGGAGTGCGCGATGCCGAGCGCGCCGCCGAACGTCACCTGATCGAAGGCGACGTAGTCGATGGCCATGCGGGGGATCTGGTAGACGCTGGTCGAGTTCGACCAGAGGATGCCGTACTGCGTGATCTTCGTCGCGTCGCCGCCGGCGGGCTTCATGGTCGTGAGCGAGAAGCCGAAGACGCGCTCGGCGCCGATGATCCACGAGCCCTTGCCGAGCAGGTCGCGGTTGTTCTCCTCGATGCTCTTGGCCGTGGGGGTCGCGGTCGCGGTCGCCGTCGTCGGCGGCGGCGTGGCGGGCGCGTCTTCGGCGGCCGCGGGGAGCGCGAAGGCGATCGTGGCGAGCGAGGCGCAGAGGGCGAGCGACAATCGACGCATGGATGCTTCCTCCGTGTCGGTGCGCGTCCGGTGACGCGGCGGCGCCGACCCGCAGATCCATCGCACGGTTCGGAGCTCTTGAATAGCGCCTCGCGCCTCGCGGACTACCGTGGTTGTTTTCATCGTACGCGGGCCAAGCACGACGGATTCGCTGCGAATGTTCACGACCGAAGATCCGTCTTTGACTTCCATCATTGTTACGGATATCGTCCTGGTGAAATCGGATTGAAGCTCCGCGCAAGACCAGCGGCCTCCGCCGAAGGCTTCAGCGAGTGCACGTCGGAGGGATCGGCATGGCGAAGGCGAAGGGCGCGGCGCGCGGCGGCAATCGACGGGGGAGCCCCGAGGCCATCGAGAAGCGTCGCGTCGCCCGCGCCTTCAACGACATGCTCGGCAGCGCGGGGGCGCCGAAGCTCGACGGACGCACCGAAAAGCGCCGCCAGCGCCTCTTGCGCGAGCTCGAGCAGAACCATGCGCACGGGCAGCGCGAGCTCAAGCCGCTCGACGTGCTGCAGCGCGTGCACGAGCTGCTCGAGCTCGGCGAGCCGGTGGCGTCGATCCGCAAGGTCTGGAAGCTGCCGAAGTCCGTCGGCGCCAGCGAGGCGACGGTCGAGCTCGTTCATCGGCTGCACAATGCCTATGGTTTCCGGCGGGAAACCTATCGTTTCGTCGGGATCACCGACGAGGTGCTCGCCGAAGCGGGCGTGATCCCGGGCGAAGGGCGCCGCGGCGCTCGTCGCAAGAAGTCGGCTTCTTAGCCGCCGAGAAACGCAGATGACCGGCGGGACGTCGCCGTGGGTCGTGCTGGCCTTTGACCGGCGGCGCCGCTCGTTCTAGCCCGAGCCCCGAAGGGCGCTTCTGCGCTCGGAGCCCGCCATGTCCATCCCGACGCCGCCGCGCACCCGCACGCTCGCGCTCCTCGCGCTCCCGCTCGCCGCCACGTGCGCGCTCTCGCGCGGCGCCATCGCGCAGGCGGCGGCCCCCGCGGCGGCTCCCTCTTCGAGCGCAGTCGTCGTGCGCGTCGGCGATCGGACGTTCACGGTCGGCGCACTCGAGAAGGCGTTGGCGGGCGTACCGGCCTTCGAGCTCGCGGCCCTCGGCGGCTCCAAGCGCGAGATCCTCGATCGCTACGTCGAGGAGGCGATCGTGCACGAGGAGCTGCTCGCGGCCGCCGCCCGCGCCAAGGGGGCGCTCGACGACCGCAGCGTGCAGCTGCAGCTCACCAAGGCGCTCGCGAGCGCGCTGGTGCGCAAGGAGCTCGCGTCGATCGGCTCGCGCGACGACATCCCCCTCGACGACGTCAGGGCCTACTACGACGCGCACCTCACCGACTATCGCCAGCCCGAGCGGGTGCGCATCTGGCACTTGGTGGTCGCGACCAAGGTGGAGGCCGACGCGGCGCTCGCCAAGGCGAAGGCCGATCCGACGCGCGAGGGGTGGCCGAAGCTCGTCGCCGAGACGAGCATCGACCAGAACACCAACAAGTCGAACGGCGATCTCGGCTTCGTCGCCCCTGACGGCAAGACGACCGAGCCGAAGATCGCGGTGCCCATCGAGGTCGCCAAGGCCGCCTTCGGGCTCAAGGACGGCGAGCTCGCCGCCGAGCCCGTCAAGAGCGCGCTCGGCTGGCACCTCGTCTGGCGCAAGGGCTCGGTCGCGCCGACCGTGCGCACGCTCGCCGAGGAGACGCTCACCATCCGCGCGATCTTGTTCGAGCAGAAGCGCGAGAAGACCTACCGCGCGCTGGTCGACCGGCTGCGCGCGCAGACGAAGGTCGACGTCGACGAGGCGCTCTTGCCGCTGGTCACGGTCCAGCTGTCGCCGCGAGGAATCCCGAAGCAGCCCGCTTCGGCCGCGACGAAATAGTTTCGCAGCCGAAGCGCCGGCGAAATTTGGGAATAGATAAGCTGTCGATGAAATTCGGCGCTCGTCACCTGCTGTTTCCTTGAAGGGTTCGTCGTCGGCTGCTACCGCTCAATCGTGGGCGTCTTGACGTACGACCCGCACGGCGGGACGGGTCTGCGAGCCTGGCTGCGCGAGGGCGCCGCCGGCGCGGGGCCCGCTCGCCCGGCCGTGGTCGGCGTGCTCAACGTCACGCCCGATTCGTTCAGCGACGGCGGGCGTTTCCTCGATCCCGATCGCGCCGTCGAGCAGGCCGAGCGGCTCGTGGCCGAGGGGGCCGACGTGATCGAGGTCGGCGGCGAGTCGACGCGACCTCCCGGCGCCACGTACGGCGAGGGCTTCGCCCCGGTGCCCGCGAAGGTGCAGATCGCGCGCGTGCTCCCGGTGATCGCGCGCGTGTTGTCGCTCGGCGTGCGCGTCGCGATCGACACGACCTCACCCGAGGTCGCGCGCGCCGCCATCGAGGCCGGCGCCACGATCGTGAACGACGTCTCGTGCCTCGCGCACGTCGAGCTCGCGCGCGCGGTCGGCGAGCACGAGGCCTGGCTCGTGCTGATGCACTCGCGGCCGGGCGCCGCCTCGAGCTACGCGGACCTGTTCGGCGAGGTCGCCCACGAGTTCTCCGCGGCGCGCGATCGCGCGGTCGGCGCCGGCGTCGATCCGCGGCGCATCGCGTTCGACCCCGGCATCGGCTTCGGCAAGGGGCCCGACGACAACCTGCGCCTGCTCGCCGGCCTCGCGCACTTCGCCCCCCTCGGGCACCCGATCTACGTCGGGCCGAGCCGCAAAGCGTTCATCGGCGTGGTCAGCGAGCGCGCGACGGGCCGGCTGCCGCCGCCGAGCGAGCGCCTCGGCGGGACGATCGCGGCGTGCATCGCGGCCACGCACGCGGGCGCGGCGGCGCTCCGCGTCCACGACGTCGGCCCGGTGGTGCAGGCCCTCGCCGTCGAGCGCGCGATCGGCGCCGCGGGCCTCGCGCCGGCGCGCCATCCGGGAGGAGGCTGAGCCATGCCCGACGGGCTGCGGTTGCTCTTCTCGCCGAGGGCACCCGGGCAGATCGCTGTCGATCTCACCGACGTCTTCATCGTCGCCTACCTCGTCTACCGCGTGCTCTTGGTGGTGCGCGGCACCAAGGCGATGCAGGTGGGCATCGGTCTGTTGAGCCTCGGCGGCATCTACGTCGTCGGCCGCTGGATGGGCCTGGTGACGCTCGTCTCGGTGCTCTCGACGCTCTTGTCGTCGATCATCCTGGTCGTCGTCGTGGTCTTCCAGACGGACATCCGCAGGGCGCTCATGCGCGTCGGCGGCCGCCCGCTCTTCGCCGGCCTCCAGCGCGACGACGAGGCCAAGGTCATCGAGGAGGTGATCGCCGCGGTCACCGAGCTCGCGCGCCTGCGACACGGCGCGATCATCACTTGGGAGCGCGAGGCGAACCTCGAGGAGTTCTACGTGGGCGCCGGAACGGTCATCGACGCCGTGGCGTCGCGTGAGCTGCTCGTGTCGATCTTCGTGCCGGTCGGCGAGAACAAGCTGCACGACGGCGCGGTCATCATCCGCAACCTGCGCGTCGCGCGGGCGGGGGTCTTCTACCCGATGCCCGAGAAGCACAACCTCGACAAGCAGTTCGGCTCGCGCCACCGCGCGGCGATCGGCATCACCGCTGACACCGACGCGATCGCGATCGTCGTGTCCGAGGAGCGCGGGACGATCATGTTCGCGTTCCAGGAGAACCACGTCGACAACGTCACGCCCGACGCGCTCCGAAATCTCCTGCGTCGCTACGAGCCGCCCAAAGCGAAGCGCAAGGCCAAGGGGGCGCCCCCCTCGTCGCGGCGCAGCTTGCCGCCGCCGCCGCCGTCGAACCGTCAGCCGACGCCGCCGCCCCCCGCGGTCAAGACCCCCGGGCCCACGATCGTGCGCACGCCGCCGCCCGCCGCGGTGGTGCCGATCTCGCTCACGCCGCCGCTGCCTCCGGTGAGTGAGCGTCGTGACCGATCGAGCATCCCGCCCCCGTCGCGCGACGTGCTGGAGGAGCCGCCCGAGGAAGGGACCGACCAATGACGCGCGAGGCGCGCACCCTCGGCGCGCGGCTCGTCGACCTGGTGGTCGACAACTGGTCGCTGAAGCTCATCTCGCTCGCCGTGGCCATCGTGCTCTACACGCTGCTCCACGGCGGGAGCGACTCGCAGCGCACGATCGACGTCGACGTGATCGCGCAGATGCCGCACGACCCGGCGCGGGTGCTGCTCACGACGCTCCCGCCACACGTGAACGTGACCGTCCAGGGGCCGCGCGGGCTGCTCGACGAGCTGCCGACCACCATCGATCCGATGACGCTCGACCTGACGAGGGAGCCGCAGGCGATCCGCTTCGAGGACGTCCCCGTGAAGCTGCCGACCGGCGTCAAGCGCCTGCACGTCTCCCCCGCGTTCCTCGCGCTTCGATGGGACGCGCGCACCTCGAAGAAGGTGCGAGTCGAGGCGTTCTTCAACGCGCCGCCCGAGGGGCTCGCCGTCAAGTCGCTCAGCGTCGAGCCTGCCGCAGTCACCGTCACGGGCCCCAAGTCGCATCTCGATCAGATCCAGCGCGTGCGCACCACCGCGCTCGACCTCTCGCGCGCGCGGCCGGGCGCGCACAAGGTCGCGCTGCCGCTCGACGTGCTGTCGGCGCCGGAGCTCTCGGGCGTCGAGCTCGAGGCGCAGACGGTCGACGTGAAGTACGAGCTCGCGTTCGAGGAGAAGACGCGGACCTTCCCGAACATCCCGGTGCTCGCGCTCAAGGGCAAGGGGGTCACGCTTCGCCCGCAGAAGGTCACCGTCGTCGCGACCTGCCCGCCCAGGCGCGCCGAGGAGCTGAGCGGCGAGGCGATCGTGCCGAAGATCGATCTCGAGTCGCTCGGCCCTGATTTCGCCAAGAAGGGCCCCGAGGAGGCCGACGTGAAGGTCGAGCTGCCAGGTTGCAGCGACGTGTCGGTCTCGCCGCCGCGCGTCGCGGTCTCGCGCTGAACGAGCGCCGCGGTGGGGGAGCACGAGGGGGAGCCGCCGACGCTCCCCCTCGTAGGTCGTCCGCCCGGACGACCGTTGGGACACGCGACGTGTCGGTCTCGCCGCCGCGCGTCGCGGTGTCGCGCTGAACGAGCGCCGCGCGACGAGCCGCGCTATGCAGCGCCGTCCATGAACCCCGAAGCTCGCCCGGCCTGCCTGCTCGTCGGCGTCCAGCTGCTCGGCGTCACCGACGAGCAGCACGAGGCCGATCTCGCCGAGCTCGGGCGCCTCGTGCACACGCTCGGGCTCGACGTCGTCGCCACCATCACGCAGCGGCGGTCGACCCTCGCGCCGGCCGCCGTCGTCGGCGAGGGCAAGCTCCGCGAGATCGCGCACTGGACCGGCGGCACCGGCGTGGTGCCGAGCGGCGCGCGCCCGAAGAAGCAGAAGGGGGTGCACGCCAAGGGGCAGGGCGCCGAGGCCGGCGAGGAGCCCGAGGTCGAGGAGATCCTCGAAGAAGAGGGCGCGACCGAGTTCGACGCGCGCCCCGTCGCGCGCAAGGCGACGATCGTCGTCGTCGATCACGAGCTCAATCCGAAGCAGGCGCGCAAC
>JAJXTK010000283.1 GCA_021783935.1 Myxococcales bacterium
CGCCGCCGCCGGGCGCCGAGCTCGCTGTCTACCCGACGCTGCAATTCGCGGTGATTTCGCTCTCGGGAGAGAGCGATCTCGCGCGCGTCGAGGCGCGCGCGCGGCACGCCGTCGCGCACCTCGCGCTGCACGACGCGGTCGAGGGCAAGCCGCTGCCGCGCTGGCTCGACGAGGGGTTCGCCCTCGACGCGGCGGGCGATCGACCGTGGGCGCGCGCCGCGTCGCTGCTGCGCGCGCAGCTCGACGGCTCGACGTTCTCACTGGCGGAAATCGAGTCGTTCCCGGACGAGCCCGCCAACGTCGCGCTCGCCGAGGCCGAGGTCGGCGATCTGGTGCGCGCGCTCTCGCACGGCGCCGAGGCGGCCCGCTTCACGGCGCTGCTCGGCCGCCTGCGCACCGGCGAGCCGTTCGCGCCGGCGCTCTCGGCCACCTACGGCGCCGAGCTCCCGACCCTCGAGGCGCGCTGGCACGAGCAGCTCGGCCGTCGATACCTCGCGGTGCCCTCGGCGGTCGCCGGCGCGCTCGGGTGCGCGGCGATCCTCGCGACGGCGTTGATCGCGTGGCGCAGGCGCCGACGACGGCAGGAGATCACGCGCGCCGAGGCGCTGCTCGCGCCCGAGGTGCCGCCCGACAAGGCCCCGAAGCTCATCGTGGTCGACGAGGGGCGCAGCCACGTCGTCTACCTCGTCGCGGCCCGCGCCGTGCCGAAGGTCACCCACGACGGCGAGACCCACACGCTGCACTGACGACGCGCCAGGCCATGACGCGGCGATCGGCGGCGAGGCGCGCGCCTCGGGGTTGCGGCGCGACGATGGCGCTGCGAGCCGTCAGCGTCGTGACCGCGTACCTCTTCGACTTCAACGGCATCCTCGTCGACGACGAGCACGTGCACTTCGCCGCCTTTCGCGAGGTGCTGCAGCGTCGCGGCGTCGAGCTGCAAGAGGAGCGCTACTTCGCGGACTACCTCGCCTTCGACGACGCGACGGCGTTGCGCGCGATGCTGCGAGACGCGGGCGCCGCGCACGACGAGGCGATCGTGCGCGCGTGCGTCGCCGAGAAGCTCCCGCTCTACCTCGAGGCCGTGCGCCGCGATCTCGTGCTGTTTCCGGGCGGCTTCGAGCTGCTCACCGCGTGCAGCCGGCGCGGGCCCGTCGCCATCGTCTCGGGCGCGCTGCGGGTCGAGATCGAGCTCGCGCTTCGCCGCGCGGGCGCGACGGACCACGTGCGCGCGATCGTCGCCGCCGAGGACGTCACGGCCTGCAAGCCCGACCCGGCGGGCTACCTCGAGGCGCTGCGACGGCTGCGCGTGCGGGCCGAGGACGCCGTCGCCATCGAGGACTCGCTCGCCGGCATCGCCTCCGCGTGGGCGGCGGGCTGCGCCGTCGTCGGCGTCGGCCAATCGTTCCCGGTCGAGCGGCTCTCCGGCTCGAAGGCCCAGCTCGTCGTCGCGTCGATCGGCGAGCTGGACGTCGACCGGCTCGACGCGCTCGCGGTCGCGAGCGCCTCCCGCGAGGGCGACACTTGAGGCGTGGCTTCGCGCTCCTCGTGACGATCGCGCTCGTGGCGCACGATGCCTCCGGCACCCAGACGCCCCCGCCGTCGCCGCTGCCGGCCACGGCCACGGCGTGGCGCGACGCCGGCCTACCGGCGATCCGTGGCCTGACGATCGGCCCGATCGAGAACGCGCTGCACCCCGGCGTCGGCTACGGCACGCCCGCCTGCGGGCGCGCGCTCGATCGCGCCGTCGCGCTCGGCGCCACCTGGGTCGCCTTCACGCCGTTCGGGCGCATGTGGTCGACGCGCACCGCGCAGGTCGATCTGACCTTCGAGGCGCCGTTCGAAGACAACCGCGCCGCGGTCGGCCGCGCGATCGAGCAGGCGCACGCGCGCGGGCTGCGGGTCATGTTGGTGCCGCACCTGTGGCTCGAGGCGGGCGGCTGGCGGGGCGAGATCGAGCCGTGGGCGCCCCCCGACGTGAAGAAGAGCGACGGGGGCTACGTCTTGCGCGCGCGCGCCAGCTCGGCGTCGATCGCCGAGTTCGCCAGCAGCTACCGCGCCTTCGCCCTCGCGTGGGCCGACGTCGCCGAGGCGCACGGCGCCGAGCTCTTCTCGGCGGGGGTCGAGCTCCGATCGTGGTTCACGAGCGCCCGCGCCAACGCGCAGCTGCACGAGCTCTTCGCCGACGTGCGCGCGCACTACCACGGGCTCGTCACCTACAGCGCCAACTGGGACGACGTCGACGACGTCGTCGCGCTCCGCGAGCTCGACGTCATCGGCATCAACGCGTTCTACCCGCTCGCCGACGCGCCGGGCGCGACGCTCGATCAGCTCCGCGAAGGGGGCGCGCGCGTCGCGGCGAAGGTGCGCGCGCTCGCCGAGGCGTGGCAGAAGCCGGTGATCTTCACCGAGGTCGGCTACACCACGCGCCCCGATCCGGCCGTGCGGCCGTGGGAGTGGCCCGACGACATGAAGGGGCTCTCGCCGAGCGAGGCGAACGAAGAGGCGCAGGCCGACGCCTACCGCGGCGTGCTCGCGGGCGTGCTCGACGAGCCGTCGTTCGCGGGGCTGTTCGTCTGGCGCCAGTTCGCCGATCCCGACGACGTCTCGCAGGAGGCCGCGTGGGGCTTCCCGATCGTCGGCAAGCGCGCCGAGCTGGTCGTTCGCGACGCCTTCGCCACGCGCTTCGCCGTCGAGGGGTGGGCTCCGCCGTGGACCGCGCTCGGCGAGGCGGCCGAGGGGGCGCCGGGCGTGTCGTGGAGCTACGCTCGGATCGGCTCGGGCGCGCTGGCGCGGACGCTCCTCGAACCCTATCCTCCTGCGCCGTCGCCGTTCTCGCCCTGAGCGTCCGGCTCGGCGCACGCTCTCTCGGATCGATCCCTCCATGTCCGACGCCGCCCCGCGCGACCCCTACGAGCTGCTCGGCGTCGCCCGCGACGCGAGCCCCGACGACATCAAGGCCGCGTTCCGCAAGGCCGCCCAGAAGCACCACCCCGATCGCAACCCCGGCGACGAGGGGGCGCACGAGCGCTTCAAGGAGATCAACGCGGCCTACCAGATCCTGAGCGACCCGCAGAAGCGCGCCGCCTTCGACCGCTTCGGCCACGCGGCCACGCAGCCCGGCGGCTTCGCGGGCGGCGTCGGCTTCAACGGCGTCGACGTCAACCTCGAGGATCTGCTCGGCTCGCTGTTCGGCGCGTTCGGCTTCCCCAAGGGGGGGCGCGGCGACCTGCGCAAGGAGGTCGTGCTCACCTTCCACGAGGCCGCCTTCGGCACGACCAAGAAGATCTCCTACGACCGCGCGGTCTCGTGCAGCGACTGCCACGGCAGCGGCGCCGCCCCCGGCACGCGCCCCGAGCAGTGCGACGCGTGCGGTGGCCGCGGCAAGATCCGCTTCACCCAGGGGCTGCTCGGCTTCGTCGCGGAGCGACCGTGCGCGCACTGCAGCGGCCGCGGCTTCACCGTGAGCAAGCCGTGCGGCAGCTGCCGCGGCGTCGGCATCGTCGCGGCCGAGAACACCCTCGACGTGCAGGTGCCGCCGGGCATCGAGGACGGGGCGACGACCATGGTGAACGGCGCGGGCAACGTCACGCGCGCCGGCCGCGCCGCGGGCGATCTCGAGCTGCTCTTCCGCGTCGAGGAGCACCCGTTCTTCAAGCGACAGAAGGACGACGTCTTCTGCTCGGTGCCGATCACCTTCACGGTCGCGGCGCTCGGCGGCGAGGTCGAGGTGCCGACGCTCGACGGCAAGGCCAAGGTGCGCGTCCCCGCCGGCACGCAGCCCGGCGCGCAGCTGCGGCTCAAGGGCAAGGGGATCCCGCGACGCAACGGCAGCCGCGGCGATCAGAAGATCGAGGTCACGCTCGAGGTGCCGACCGATCTCACCGCGCGTCAGCGCGAGCTGCTCGAGCAGCTCGCCAAGGAGCTCGGCGAGGAGGTGCTGCCGCAGCGGCGCACCTTCGTCGAGAAGCTGAAGGATCTGTTCGGCTGAACGGGCTCGCCTCGCCAGCTTCACGAGGGAGCGAGCGCCGCTGCTCGGTCGATCACTTGGCAGCGAGCTCGCGCGCGAAGAACGCCGTCGCCCCGTCGATCGACGCCTCGTCCATCGCGTGCCCCATCTGCGGCCGCGTGAGGCGCTCGACCCGGACGCCGCGCGCGACCAGGGCCGCGGCCGCGCGATCGGCCTCGGCGAAGGCGATGCGCGGGTCCTGCTCGCCGTGCACGATCAGCACCGGCGCGCCGCCCGTCCGCGCCACCGGCGACGCGTCGTCGTAGCGCCCCGAGAAGGCGACGACGGCGATGGGCCGCGGCGCCCCGTGCACCGCGAGCCACTCCGCGATCATCGCCCCCTGCGAGAAGCCCGCGTACGCTACGCGCTCGGTCGGCAGCCCGCGGCGCGGCAGCTCCGCCTCGACGAAGCGCGACACGCGCGCGCCTGCCTCGGCCACGCGCGGGGCGCGCTCCTCGTCGCGGACGTCGCGGAGCGAGAACCATTGCCGCCCGCTCGGCCCCGCCTCCCATCGGTCGCAGCCGTCGGGGACGAGCACCGCGAGGGCCGGCACGCCGCGGGCGAGCGCGCGCGCCACCGGCAAGATGTCGCCCGCGGTCGCGCCGTAGCCGTGGAGCAGCACGAGCGTCGCGCCGGGCGCGCCGTTCGCGGCGGGGACGACGCGCACGTCGGGGGGCGCGCACGCAGGCAGCTCCGGCGCGTGCGCGGCGGCGTCGGGCGGCGGCGCGGCGGGGCTCGGCGGAGCGCTGCGGCAGGCGGAGAGCGCGGCGACGAGCGCGAGCGGGAACGCGAGGCGAGGCACGCGAAGGGCGTAGCGCGGGGGTGGGGGGGATACGAACGGGCCCCGCTCGCCGCCAAGGACGACGCCAAGAGGGCGACGAGGCGAGAGATGGAATCTTCGACGAAACGCGCCGCCTCGAGGTGAGCCGATTGCCCCGGCGCGGCTCGGGCCCGAATCGTGCTGAGGTCGGGACCCATGAACGTAGCCTTCGTCGTCGCAGTGCTCGGGCTCGCGCCCCTCGTCGGATGCAGGGCAGATCGCTCGTCCGAGTCTCGCCCTGCCCCCGCGGCCTCGACGAGCGCGCGTACCGCCGAGACGCGGAAGCGAGTGACCGAAGCGGAGTGCAGCCGATGGGTGGAGCACGCGGTGGGAGTCCTGCTCGCCGAGCTGAGGAGCGCCGTGAAGGAGTGCCCGACGGCGCAGCGCGAGGCGTTCGAATTCCAGCTCGACGGCGAGCGGGCGACCGTACGCCGCTCGGGCCTCGAACTGTGCCGCAAGCACCTCGACGAGGACTACGCGGGCGCCGACGGCGCCTGTTATCTCGCGGCCAAGACGGCCAGCGCCCTCGCCGAGTGCAAGCTCGGACCGATGACCAGCCCGGGTGACTCCGACGTCGCGGCGGTGGTCGCGCAGATGAAGAAGCAATGCACGCAAGACGCGACGCCGCAGGCGCGATGACTAGCGGGCTGTCGACCACAGCCTGCTGACGGTCGCAATTTCCCCGGCCCGCTTCTCGACGGCCCCCTGGGCGCGCCGGCGCAGCGCACGCACGAGGAGCGCGAGCCCGAACGCGGCCGAGGTCGACGGCGTCGAGCGATCGCGCCGCGCGAGCTCGCAGCCGCCTCCGCCGCCGACCGTCCACCCACGGGTCGCGTCCGCCTGCGGCGTGAGCGCGGAGGGGACCACCTCGATCGCCGCGTCGCAGCTGGCGTCCGGGGGGACGCACTCTGGACACGGCTCGTCGAGCCGCCCCTCGCGGACCCTGGCGAGCCAGGCGGCGTGCGCATCCACGCGCGTCGCCAGTGAGGGGGTATCGCACCCGTCGCGTCCGGCGACCACGATGGCGAACAGCCGCTCGGAGAGGAGGACCGCACCCCCTGAGTCGCCGTAGCAGACGTTCGTCGCGTCATCACCGAGGCGCACGTTGCGCGAGCACGAGGCGCCGAGACGCAGCGAAGCCGACTCGCGCGTGCCCGCCGACGTCGGGTCGAAGGCGCTCGTCCGGCCGAACCCCACGATCGTGACCTCGCGTCCGCTCGGCCCCTGGTCCCCGATCGGCGCGGCCATGGCGATCGGCGTCGCCGGCACTGGCCCGTCGAGTTCGAGCGCCGCGAGATCGGTGCCGCCGGGCGCGTCCGCGTCGCTGCCTTGGGCCGTCGGGTAGAGGGCCACTCGCCGGACGCCGAAGATCCTCTCGGGCGCAGACGCGCTCGCGCCAAGGGTCACCGACAAGTCCTGTGGACTCGCGCCCCACGTGCAGTGCCCCGCGGTGAGCGCGATCGTCGGCGCGACGAGCACCGCGCTGCAGGTGCCGCCGTCTCTGCGCAGCAGCCCGAGCACGGCGGGGTGCTCCGCGTCGAGCGCACCACCGACGATGCGCGACGCTCGCTTCTCGGTCGGCTCCGCGTCGGCCGAGCAAGCCGCGATCCCGAGCACCGCTCCGAGGGCGAGGCGCTTCATTTCGAAGAGGAGTAGCAGCCCGGACGCGCGGAAGCCCGCGTCCTGCGCGGGCCTCCGAGGTGACGGCATCGACGACCGACGTCTACTGTTGGAAGTCGCCGCGCTCGAACATCTCGTCCACGGCCGGACTCAGGCTGCCCGGATACCTCAGCTCCTTGAAGGCGAAGGCGGGCGTGGTGAGGTCGAGCCCGCGGCCGAGACGATGCTGCGTGGTCGCGTACGCGTGCGAGGCGAGCGACAGGTCGCGGACGGTGAAGGGGCCACTCGCCTGCGCGAGCGCCAGATCCTTCGCGGCGAAGTGCAGCGTCACGGTCGAGGTGCCAGCCTTCAGATCGGCGCTGGTCTGCGCGCTCGCGACCGCGTGCTCCGCACCATCGGGGCCCGCGAACACCAGCGTGGCCGCCACGCCGAGCCGATCGTCGAGCACCGACTCGACACCCACGTCGACGGAGATCTCGTCGATCAGATCGTCTTTCCCGCGCACGATCTGGGGCTGTCGGACCTGTGTCATCCGCGCATGGGCGGGGGCGTACCCGAAGCCGCTCTCCATGTCGCGCTCGAACTCGACGCCGTTCACCGTACCGGTCGCCTTCGCGCGCGCGTGCCAGACGCCGATGTACTTGAGATCTGCGCTCGCGAGGGGGACCTTGGCGACGTAGTGGCCGTTGCCCTTCGCCTCGAAGGTGAGCCCCGACACGCGCTCTCCGTTCGGCAGCTCCACGACGCCGGACAGGGTCGCGCCATCGATCGGGGTCTCGGCGTCGGTGAGCGTGTAGTCGATCTCGGCGACCTCGCCGAAGCCGTAGTTGAGCGCCGCGGGCGCCGCGCTGAACAGAATCTCCGAATTCGGCTGGTCGACATCGATCTCGACCCCCGCGGCGACTGCGGCGGCGGGCAGCTCGATCGTCACGCGCCCGGGCTTGGTGGGCACGTCGATCGAGAGGATCCTCCGCGAGAGCGACGCCGCGGCCGCCAGGGCGGGCTCCGGCTTCACGATCTCCGCAAGCCGCCCGGTGCCGATGAGGCCGGCAGGAGCAGCCGTCCTCGAGGGCGCCTCGGCCACGGGGACGTGCGACACGCCGACGACGCTCGCCTCGTCGCGCGCTCGGTCGATCACGCGACCCGACGCGTCGCGCAGGTGAACGGACGGCAGGTTCGTCTTCGGATCTCGCGTGGTGATGATCACCCTCGCCCCCGCCGGCGCGTCGATTGGCACCGAGACGGTGGTGCCGGCGCCGGGCGGCACCAGCCTTCCAAACTCCATCCTCGTCGACGGCCGGATCACCGGCTCGAACGTGAACACTCGCTTGGGAAGGCCCGGCGACGAGGCGGCCAAGAGGGGCTGCGCGATCATGCTCGGAAGCGCGATGGCTACGAGCCGTGAAGGGACGACGTCTCCCCGGACGCGAACTGCGGTCGCGGTGTCGACACGCTCCGGTCGCGCGACCGCCGTGGTCGGAGCGGTCGGCTCGACCGGGCTCTGGTTGGAGCAGGCCGACGCGAGGACGGTCATGAGCGAGGTGGCCAGGAGCTTCGCGGTCTTCATGTGCTTT
>JAJXTK010000284.1 GCA_021783935.1 Myxococcales bacterium
GGCGAGACGGCGTCGCACGTCCCGCACAGGTTCAACCCGAGGGTGCAGGTGGTGCCGGGCCCGCACACGAAGCTCTCGACGTCGAGCCCGCACGGAGCGCCGAGCGGCGAGGCGCCCACCCACATCCCGGCGCAGGGGCCGTCGAGGTCGGAGACCTGCTCGCTGCACGCCACGGTCGCGAGGTGCGCGGCGCACCGCTCGACGCCGGCGCGCGAGAGGGTGAGCAGCCCCGCGTCGGCGAGCTCGACGTACCGAGGCTCGTAGCGCGCGATGCACGTCTCGAGGAAGGTCGCGCGGCAGTCGGCCTCGTCGGCGGCGACCATGCGCCCGCACCGCAGGTAGAAGGCGCAGAAGGGGTCGACGACCGTCTCGCAGTACGACGAGGCGGCGATCGTGTCGCCCGCGTCGGCGCCCGCACCGGCCGAGGCGCGCGACGACCCGCACGCGGCGAAAGAGCCCGCCGCGGCGAGCAGGACGGCGGCGCGGGCGACGACACGCGCGATCATGACGTCGCCGCTACCACGACTCTCCGCGCGCAAGGATCGTGGCGACGTGGCCTCGCCGGCGACGCTGGCAGGCCGTCGAGAAGGGGCCTGCGGCAACCGTGACCATCAGCAGACCGTCGTCGATCGCTCGGAGGGTCGCCGCCTGCCGCGGTGGAGGATCGGCCGGTCTCGGCGAGACTCCACAGCCTGCTAGCGGCTCACGCTCGGCGCCGACGCGACCGGGACGGCCGAGTCGCTCGGCACCCGCTCGGCCCGCGCGGGGCTCGGCAGGATCGCGGCGCTGCCCGACATCGGCGGCGTCGCGTCGTGCGGCTTCGCGGGCGCGCAGGCGAGCAGCACGAGGGGGGTGCCGGCGAGCACGACGAGGGGGACGAGCATCGGGCGCATGGGGGCGCAGTATCTTCTGCGACGACCGCGTGCGCAAAGCGGGCTATAGCGTGGCGGTCGGATGAACGCCCCTGGCGACGCGCCCCGGAGACCCTCGCTCGCCGAGCGCGTCGGCCGCCTGCGCGAGACGCCGGGCTCGGCCGCGATCATCGTCGCGTGCGTCGCCGTCTACGCCTTCGTCGCCTCGCGGGGCGACACCTCCGACGGCCTGCTCCTGCTTCGCTACGGCGCCAGCGAGCGCAGCCACATCTGGCGCGGCGAGTACTGGCGCCTCGTCACGCCGATGTTCCTGCACGGCGGCCTGCTGCACCTCGGCGTCAACCTGTTCTTCGGCAGCAGCTGGAACATCGCGATCGAGCGCGTGCTCGGCACCCGGCGCTTTCTGCTCCTCTACCTGCTCTCGGGCGTGTTCGGCACCTGCGCGAGCGTGCTGTTGCACGACGGGATCTCGGTCGGCGCCTCGGGGGCGATGTTCGGCATGGTCGGCGCGGTGCTGGCGCTGCAGCTGCGCGCCGCCGGGAGCTTCGGGCGGTTCATCCGCAACCCGGGCGTGCACTCGCTCGTCTTCAGCGTCGCCCTCTGGATCGCGATCGGCTTCTCGGCGACCGGCATCGACAACTGGGCGCACCTCGGGGGCTTCACCTACGGCGGCGTGCTCGGCTGGGTGCTCACGGCCGGGCTCGCGCCGCGCCCCGAGGGGGGAGCGGTCCCGCCCGCGCGCGACGCGCACCTCGCGCACCGGGTCGAGTGGGCGATCGCGCTCACGATCCTCGCGTTCGCGGCCACGGCGACGTGCAGGCGCTGGCCGCGCCAGCGGGCCAGGTACGGCGCGTACGAGGCGTTCCGCGCGGCGCGCGCGGCCGACGCAGCGGGCGACGAGGCGCGCGCGCGGCGGGAGCTGGATCGCGCCATCGACTACGACGACTCCGTGCCCGACTACTACGCGGCGCGCGGCGTGGTGCGCGAGAAGAGCGGCGACTTCGCGGGCGCGGCGGACGACTACGGGCGCGCGCTGCGCGTCGCGCCCTCGAGCTGGGAGGGGCGAGAGGCGACGCGCCACGATCTCGAGACGCTGAGCGCCTCGCCGAGCGAGTCCGGCTCGGGCGTCGAGCGCTGAGCCTGCGGCGCACGCGAGCGATCCGTTGTATGAGATCCCTCCCGATGCGCCCCGGTGTCCCGAGCCTCGTCGCGATCGCGTTCGCAGTCGCCTTGCGGGCGTCGGCCGCGACGGCGGCGACGGCCGCGCGCGGACCGTACTTGCAGGACCTCGGCTCCCGCCAGGCGGCGGTGATGCTCGAGCTCGACGAGCCGCTCCCGGCGACGCTCGAGGTCCGCAGCGGGGCGATGGGCCCCGACACCGACGCGCCGGTCGCGACGGCGAGCGGCGGCGCGGCGCTCTCGCAGGAGCTCACGGTCGGTGGGCTGACGCCCGCGACGAGCTACCGCTACCTCGTCAAGGCGGGCTCGCTCCTCGAGCGCGGCACCTTCACCACGGCTCCCGAGGACGATCGCCCCTACTCGTTCATCGTCTACGGCGACAACCGGAGCGACGCCGCCGCGCACGCCGCGATCGTGCGCCAGATCGCCCAGACGCCCGGAGATTTCCTGATCAACACGGGCGACATGGTCTACGACGGCAGCGACGTCGCCGAGTGGAATGGTTTCTTCGCCCAGGAGCGCGAGCTGCTGCGCGGCCGCTGCCTCTTCCCCGCCATCGGCAACCACGAGATCGCGATGCCGATGTCCGACGGCGCGCTCCGCTACGCGCGCGCCTTCCGCGTGCCGGGGCCGATCGACGCGCAGGAGCGCTGGTACAGCTTCCGCTGGGGCGACGCCCGCTTCTTCGTCCTCGACGCGCACGACGACTTCGCGAGCGCGGAGCTCGCCTGGCTCGAGCGCTCGCTCGCTGCGGCCGACGCGGAGCCGGGGCTCGTCTGGCGCTTCACCGTCTTGCACTACGGCCCCTACTCGTCGGGCCCGCACGGCCGCAACCTCGCGCTGCACGTCGCGCGCGTCCCGGAGCTCCTGCGCGCGCACAAGATCGACCTCGTCTTCGCGGGGCCCGATCACGTATACGAACGCTTCGAGACCGACGGCCTGCGCTGGATCGTGCGCGGCGGCGCCGGCGCGCCGCTGTACAGGCGCATGCGGGCCGAGAGCGGCTCGCAGCGCTTCGAGGCGACGTTCCACTTCCTGCGCATCGAGCTGACCAAGACGAGCGGCGTGCTCACCACGCTTCGCCCCGACGGCTCGCTGCTCGAGCGCTGCGCCTTCCCCAACGGCGGCGATGGAGGGTGGGGATGCAACATCGCCGCCGCCGCGCCGCCTCCGTCCGCGACGGGCAGCGCCGCGACCGTGTCGTCGGCGCCCGTCGCCGCCCCGCCCGCGCCGCCGTTGGCCGCGACGACGCCGCAGAGGCGGTCCTGCGGGTGCTCGCAGGTCGGCGGGCCCATCGAGTGGCTCGGGCTGGCGGCCTCCACGGCGCTGGTCGCAGGCTCGGCGGTTCGCCGCAAGGGGCGCAAACGCCCGCCGTCGCAGCCGCCCCCCGGCGGCGAAGATCCGTCCGCTCGCAGATAAGAAGAAGCGCGCCGCGAATTGGGGCATGATCTGCCGGCATGCGACTTTCTTCCCCCCCGCCCGGGCGAGGCACGACGGTGGCCCTCGGCGCGACGGCCGGCTTGCTCGGCGCCGTCGCGGCGATCTGGGGGCTCGCCTTCGGCTGCTCCTTCCCGAACTACACGACCTCGCCCGCCGCGACGGCGGACGCGGACGACGCCGACGTCAGCGTCGACACGGGCCCCGAGGTCCCCGTCGACACGGGGCCGTACATCATGGGCGACGGCCGCGTGTGCACCGGCCACGACGAAGACGGCGACGGCGTTCCCGACGAGTGCGACAACTGCCCGAACGTGAAGAACCCCGGGCTCGCGGGGCACGACATCGGCGACGCGTGCAACTCGAACATGCTCAACGGGCTGACGACGCGCCTCGCGTGGGATCCGTTCCTCACGTTCACGCCGGGCACGATCTGGAACTACTTCGGCAGCGCCGACGGCGCCTTCGCGCTCGACACCGACAACGACTCGATCCTCGGCGGCAGCACCGGCGACGCCGATCTCCGCTTCCTCGCAGGCCCCGTCGGCGCGAGCCCGGGCGCCTCGGGGGTGGCGGTCACCGCCGTCGTGTCGATCGAGGCCGAGGCCGGCTCGCTGCCGAACGCAGGGCTGCTCGCGCGGGTCGACGGCTCGGCCGGCAAGCAGTTCTTCCTGTGCGGCTACCGCGCCGGCGCCGGCATGTTCAACCTGCTGCGCAGCCAGACGGGCACGTCCTGCGACGGCGGCAGCTGCGGCGTCAGCGCCTTCGACTACGACTCCGGCGTGGCGAGCACGAGCCAGCTCGACTTCCCGAGCGACGTGCCGCACGCGATCGGCACGCGCGTGGGGCTCCGCATCACGGTCACGGCCGGCGGCGGCGACGGCGGCACCACGCCCGGCGACATCGAGTGTCGCGTCTTCAACCCCGACTTCCCGGACGCGCTGCAGTCGAGCGATCCCCGCTACGCGATGAAGCTCACCGTCTCGCCAAGCTCGCGCTGGATCGCGCAGGGGGACGTCGGCGCCTACGCGCAGGGGTCGAAGCTCAAGGTCTATTCGATGGACATCATCAAGGGGCTGTGATGCGCAGCACACGAACGTTCCTCGCAGGCTCGGTCGGCGCGCTCGTGCCCCTGGGCTTTCTCCTCTTCTCGCTCGGCGGCGCGAGCTGCGGCAGCAGCAGCTCGGGGGGCCCGGCGAACACCCCGTCCGACGCGGGCGACGCGGGCGACGACGCCGACGCCAGCGCGCTCCCCGACGTCGTGACCGACACCGCGAGCGACGCGTACGTCGCGCCCGAGGCCGGGCCGGTGACGTGCACCAAGCCGCCGGCCTTCAGCGCCGAGATCCACGCGAGCCACAACCCCGACTCGCTGCGCAACGTCGCGGGCGCGGCGCTCGCCACGCTGCCGACCGGCGCCGTGCTCGTCGCCTACGTCGAGGCGGTCGACGATCTCGGCCACTACGCCGTCTGGGCCCGCACCATCGACCCGACGACCGCGACGGCAGCCGACGACGAGCGCCTCGACGTCGACGCCGATCAGGTCGCCGCCGGCGCGCTCCTCACGCTGTCGACGCTCGACAACGGCGCGATCGTCGCGCAGTGGACCGGCGGCGCCGGCAAGCGGCTGCGCGTCTACCAGCACGGCAAATGGTCGCCCGAGGTCCTCGGCCCCGACGGCGCGATGCCGGCCACCGGCGCCGACACGATCGCGTTCGCGGGCGCGCCCGATGGCACGGTCATGGTCTCTCGCGCGCGCGGCACCGGCGCGCCGTACTCGGCGGCGACCGTCTACCACCCCGACTCGGGAGGCCCGCGCGGCAGCTGGTCCACGCCGCAGACGCTCGACCTCGACGGCGCCACCGGCCAGCCGACGATCCAGGCGAGCGGTCGCCCCGATGGCAGCTACGTCGTGCTCGTGTGGCAAGGGAGCGGCGGTCCATCGGCGCGCACGCGCGGCCCCGCCGGCGCGTGGTCGACGCCGAGCGATCGCGCGGGCACCGGCGACCTGAGCGGGCAGCCCGCGGGGATCGTGCTCGACGACGGCTCCGTCGTGCTCACGGGCACGGAGGGGGCGGGCGACACGCGCGAGGTGATGTGGAGCACCTGGACGGCGAGCGCCGGGTGGACGCCGGCGCGCTTGGTCTCGAAGCCGACGAGCGCCGCGATCGGCCTGGTCCCCTTCCGCGGCGGCGTCGAGCCCGATCTCTTCCGCGTCAGCGGCATGAAGCTCGAGTTCGTAGGGTGGGTCGCCGCCTGCGCGACCCCCGCCGCGAGCTGCGAATTCCACGCGACCACGCGCCTGTACGACGGCACGGCGAGCAACCCGACCTGGGCCGACCCGGTCGATCTGGCCATCGGTCCGACGATGAACGGCCCCGACTTCGCGAGCGTCATCCGGCTCGAGGACGGCCACCCGCTCGTCTGGCGCGGCAACGCGACCGGCAACGAGCTCGATTTCAAGGTGCGGCTCGGCGACACGTGGTCGGACGCGACCAACTTGTTCGCCGGCCCCGCCGGGACCTTCGACGGCACCATCCGCTCGACGGCGCAGCTCCACGGCGGCGCGATCGGCCTGTTCGCCCTCGTCGGCCGCGTCAACCCGGCGGCGTTCCCCCCGTCGATGCCCGCGCTGATGGGCAAGGTGACCCCCGGGAGCACGCCGCCCGGCGCGTGGAACCCGGTGTCGTTCGCGGGGGACCAGATGCTTTCGAGCTCCGCGATCGGCGCCTACGTCGACGGCGCGGGGGGCTTCTCGGTGGCCAGCAACGACGCGAACGACGGCAACTCGACGATCCCGCTCCTCGCGCACGACTTCGGCAACGGCACCGCGCCGGCGATCGTGCAGGTCATCAGCGGCGACGAGTCGAACGCCAGCTTCGCGGCCGTGCCTGCGGGGGCGCCGCGCCCCGGCGGCCTCGACAAGAGCGCGATCTTCCTGGTGATGGCCACGCCGACCGGCAGCACCACGCCCGGCCGGCGCCTGCGCGCCTACGCCTACAATGGGCAAGGCACCGCGGTCGTGCAGAAGCAGCTCGCGAACGAGACGCGCCAGCCGCGCCTCTTCCCGCAGAGCGTCCTGAACGCCGGCTGCGGCGGCGCGATCGCCTACGCGGTCGATCCCGCCGACGGCTCCCACGCGCTCGAGGTCGTGCTCGTCCAGTGACCTCGTCGAGGCGCGAGGCGCTTCGCCGTCGCGCGCCCCGTCGTCGCCGGCGCTCGTGCCGATGACCGCAGGAGGTCCCAGGCACCGAGCGCCGCGCGTCGCGTCGATGCTCAGCGACGAGGCTTGCCGCTCTTGGGGAGCGGGTAGTCGATCGTCTTCAACAGAGCGCGCCGGTTGCCGTCGACGGCGAGCTGGAGGCGCTCGACCGCCTGCTTGCGCGCGGAGTAGAGGCGCCCCGGCGTGCGCCGCATCGCCGGATCGCTGAGCAGCGCGTAGGTGATCCACGGGAAGACCGCGGTCACGTCGGCGTGCACGTACATCGATCCGTGCTGCACGCTCTCGGCCGAGACCTTGCCCCAGGTGTGCCCCTCGCCCGCCGGGCACGACGAGAGCGCGCCGTTGTCGACCGGGTCGACGCAGAACTGCACGTCGTAGTCGAAGCCGTGCGTCGGCACGCCGAGGATCTGATCGAGCAGCGGCTCGCCTTGGAGCGTGTAGTTCTTCGGCACGCCGCCGCCGAGGATCCACACCGCCATCTTCCTCTTCTCGGTCGCGAAGCAGTGGTGCTGCAGCGCCCCCATCTCGAAGACGTCGGCGTTGACGTCGATCTCGAGCTTGAAGGCGTCGCCGAGCAGGCGCTTGAGCTTCACGACGTTGAGGAAGATCGAGCCGTCTTGCACCGCGCCGACGAAGATCGGCACGCCGTAGCGGTAGGCGGTGGCCAAGAGCGACGGCTGCTCGACGCCGAGCGCGTCCTCGATGGCGGCGATCTGCTTGCCGAGCTTGTAGTGCAGCTCGGTGGTCGTCATCTTCTTCTGGAACTCGTCGCGACGCAGCAGCGCCGAGAAGAGCTGGTCGGTCTCGAGGAGCGTCTCCTCCCAGAAGCCGAGGTCGTAGATGCGGATGATCTTCGCGAGCCGGTACTGCAGATCGCCGGCGCTCGGATCGATCTCGCGGATGCGGTGACCGATGACGCGGTGGGCGTCGTGGTAGAGGTTCGCGCCGGTCGTGGTCATGCAGTCGACCAGGCCGCGCTCGATGAGCGGGATGATGCAGCTCGCGTGCAGGCCGGCGGGCGTCATCGCGCCCGAGAGCGTCAGAAAGACGCGCGCGTCGTCCTCGATCGCGCGCCGCATGATCTCGTAGGCGATGCGCTCCTGACGCCCCACGTAGGCGGGGAAGCGCTGCTCGAGGATCTCGCGCGGGCGCTCACGCCCGGTGATCGCGGTCGGGCGCACGTCGCGCGCGCGCTCGAATGCTCGCCGGTGAGCGGCGCCCGAGAGCGTCGGCTGCGCGTCCTTCTTCGGTTTCGCCTTGATCTTGCTCTTGGACTTCACGCTTGTTCACCGTCCATGAACCGGGGC
>JAJXTK010000285.1 GCA_021783935.1 Myxococcales bacterium
CACGCGTCGATCGCGACTCGGAGGAACGGAGCTTCGGCTCCCTCACGGAACGCGCGTCTCGGCCATCGCTTCGACGACGTGCCCACCGCGCGCCGGTCCAGACCGGAGGAGGAGACACATCATGCAGAGTACCCGTGGCTTCGAGCTGGAGGGTCGGGTCCGCTAGGTCTCTCGAGATCGGGCGAGACGTGCGCGCGCCGCGACTTCGAAGGCGCGCGAGCTCGCTCCCGGCGGATCATGTGTCTCGTCGTGCTCTGGCCTGATCCGGGCGGGCCCCTCCGGGCGCCCCGCACAAGGTGAGCCGCGAGCATCGGACGCCTCCCATCGAGGCAGATCGGTCGGCGGGGTGGGTGGCAAGCGCGCCACCCACCCCGACGTTTCTTTTGCGCCGCGCGATCGGCCTACCTCGCCGCGGAGTGCAGCGCGAAGTAGGCCCCTTGCGGATCGATGAGCTGCACGACGCGGCCGCCCGGCACCTCCCTCGGGCCGCTGAGCACCTTGGCGCCCCTCGCGGCCGCGCGCTCCGTCGCGACCTCGAGATCGCGGGTCTCGAAGTAGTACCCCCACGTCGGCGGCGCCTGCATGGTCGGCGGCTTGGTCATGATGCCGCCGTATTGCACGCCGGCTTGGCCGAAGATCCGGTAGGTGCCGAGCGGGCCCATGTCCATGTCGGAGATGCGCTCCCAGGCGAAGAGCCTCGCGTAGAACTCGAAGGCCTTCTGGTCGTCGACGGCGTAGAGCTCGTGCCAGCAGACCTCGCCGGGCTTGCCGCGATCGTGCGGCGCCATCGGCTCTGCGGGGCGGAACACCGAGAGCACCGCCCCTTGCGGATCGCCGATCACGGAGAAGCGGCCGACCGTCGGGACCTCCTCGGGCGGCACGTGCACCTTCCCCCCGAGCCGCTGCACCTCGGCGACCGTCGCGTCGACGTCGGCGACCTCGACGTGCGCCATCCAGTGCGGCGGGGCGCCCGCCCTCTTCGCCTGCTCGGGGAGCGTCATGACGCCGCCGAGGGGGCCTTGGGTGCCGACCCACATCACGTAGGTCTCGCCGTGATCGCCGACCTCGCCGAAGGGCTGCGTCTTCCAGCCGACGACGTCCGTGTAGAAGGCGATCGACGCCGCCGTGTCGGTCGTCAGCAGCTCGTACCAGACGAATCGGCCGTTGCTCATGGAGACACTCCCGAGTTCGGAGACATGGACTCTCGCCCTCGCGCCGGCGGGGCTGCGCGCCCGGCGAGGCGAGCCGACGAGGATCGGCGCGCGGCGCATGCTTGGCAACGCGCGCCTCGAGCCACGCCGCGCGCGACGCTCGATCGCGCGAGCGCCTGGGGCAGCTCGCGTCGACGCCTCAGCGCTGCCCGTACAGTTGCGTGAACACCATGAACAGCAGCGCCGCCAGCGCGAGCGCGACCACTAGGTAGTGCCGCGAGGTGAACAGCGGCGCCTCGGGCTGCTCGGCCTGCGTCGGCGCGCGCGGGGCGAACGACGAAGCGTCGGGCTCGGTACGCTTGGCTCGACCGCGCGGCACGAGGGCCCGATCGGGCGTCCCTCGCCCGGCGCGCACGAACGCGCCATCGCGGCGCGGCGGCGCGGTCGCGTCGCGCGCGGCGAGATCGTCGACCAGCCGCTGACGAGCCTGCCGCACCTCGGGCGCCGAGTACGACGGCGCGGGGACGGCGACCTCGGGCGACAGCCGCTTGGAGACCGGCGCCGAGACGGGGCGCTCGTCGACGGGGGCGCCCGGCGCCGCGAGCCAGTCGCGCACCAGGGCGACGGCCCGATCGTGGTCGAGCACGCCGACGTCGAGCGACTCCTCGCGCCCGTCGGCGAGCGCGAAGACGAGCCGCTCTCGGTACGACTGCGCCTCGACGCGCGGCGCCTTCTTCTGCGCGAGCGCCACCTCGCGGAACGGATCGAGGAACGAGCCGCGCGTGAAGAGCCGCCAGGCGCCGCCGGCCCGCACGACGTGGGTCTCGCCGAACGACGCGCCGAGCGCCGCTGCGAAGCGCACCTGCGTCGAGATCGCGGCCTCGCCGAGCGCGCGCCGGACGTCTTCGGGGAGGAGCAGCACGAAGCAGAGCTTACCCCGGCTGGCGAGGGGCGGGCTCGGGCTTCCACGACCAGCGGTCGACGAGCACCGGCTGCTCACTTTGCGCGAGCGGGTCGCGAAGGCCGATCGTCCACGCGTCGACGCGGCTGCCGTCTCGGCGCACGCGCATGCGGACGAAGTGCTTGAAGCCGGGGTGGGCGAGCGCGGTCATCGCCTGCGTGCTCTCGAGGCCGAGCGCCGAGAGCGCGGCGAGGAAGGCGCCGAACGCGAAGGCGCCCGAGAAGACCGCGAGCAGGAGGACGATCAGCGCGTCGATGCGCGGCCCGTAGGTCACCCCCGCGAGCGCCAGAAAGCGCTCGAAGAGCTCCGAGGTGACGATCGGCACGAACGCGATCCAGAGGCCGAGCGCGGCCGACAGCGCCGCGACCGCGCGCGAGCGGTTGAGCTGGATCCCGCCGAGGAACGCGCAGCCGATCGCGGTGACGATCGCCGCGAGCGCGTTGGCGACGAAGACGCCGACGTCGGTGGGCGACGCCCAGAGCCCGACGCCGAGCACCGGCGCGAAGAGCAGCAAGAGCAGCAGGTGCGGGATGAACCCCGCGCGCCCGAGCATCACGTGCAGCGGCACGTAGCGCAGCATCGCGGCGGTGGCCCTCTGCCCCGGCCACTCGAGTTCGGGCGCCTTCTTGCCGCGCCGACCGAGCCGCGCGCCGTGCAGGAACGCGCCGCCGCCGCCGGCCGTGACGTGCAGCGACGCCCCCATCTCGAGCCGCTCGTAGTGGTGCAGATCGCCGGCGAGGCAGAGGTGGGGCACGCGGTCGACGTCGAGCGAGAGCGCGTCGACCATCCAGAAGCCGGTCTGGCTCCGCTCGAGGTGCGCATAGACCGGGTCGGGGAAGAGCACGATGCGCCGGCGCTCGGGGTGCCCTGCGCGCCAGCGTTCGAAGAAGCGCCGCTGGCGGAAGTCGACGTTGCGCAGCTGGCGGTCGAGCCCCCAGAGATCGAGGTCCTTCGCGATCGGCAGCAGGAAGTAGCTCGCGTCTTGCACCGGCAGGTAGCCGTCGAGCACGAGCGCGCGGATCTTCTGCAGCTGCCCGGCGACGACGAGCTTCTCGACGAAGCGCACCGCGTGGCCGAGGCGGCTGTTCTTCTCGGCCTCGATCGCGGGGACGTCCAGCTCGCGCGAGAGCTCGCCCACGCGCCGGCGCATCAAGCGCCCGAAGCCGTCGAGGCCGTCATACCAGTCGTGGTTGCCCGGCACGCCGAGCAGCACGCGTCGGCGCCCGTCGCGCGCGCCGACCAGCGCGCGATTGAACGGCACGACCAAGCGCGCGTGGATCTCGGCGTCGGTCGCGACGGGATACGCGAGATCGCCGCCGTGCAAGAGGATGTCGCCGCGCGGCGCGACGACGTGCTCGGGGCCGCCGCGCGGATCGGGGTCGGGGAGGCGATAGGTCGCGGCGAACATGCGCCCGACCGCCGCGCTCACCTCGACGTCGTCGCCGCTGTCGGCGAGGAAATCGATCCACACGTCGCGCTCGATCGCCTCGGCGAGCGAGCCGGCGCGCACACGACCGAGGGAGCTCGGCGCGCGCTCGCCCAGCAGGTGCGCCGCGATGCGCTCGGCGAGCTCGAGCGGCGGATCGGCGCGCATCCAGTCGCGCGAGTCGATGTCCTCGGTCGCGATGGCGCTGGCGACGAAGTGCTGCAGGTGCCCCCAGAAGCTGCGGACGCCGAACCACGCGACCCCGCGCGGTCGCTCGCGTCCGCGCGTGCCATAGCCGGGATCGCGATCCGGCGGCGCGCTCGCGAGATCGAGCGGCGCGCGCGGCGCGCTCTCGGGATCGGGGGCGAAGAGCGAGCCGCGGGCGAGCTCGGGGTCGTCGTCCCGGGCCGCCTCGTCGATGGGGTCGTTCGGATCGTCGGGCACGCGGCGCGAGTATGGTGCGCTTCGGTCGCGCGCGCGACCGCCCCGCGATCAAGACCGCGGAGGGGCTCGCTGGGCCAGCCGGCGGCCTGCTAGGGTGCAGGGGTGCCGCTGATTCCTCGCCACGACGCCGCGTTCTGGCGATCGTTCGCCTGCTGGGGCGCGACGAAGCTGCCGCGTTGGTGGCTGCGCGGCTCCCCGGGCCCGATCGGCCTGGCCGTCGGGCTCTCGCAGCGGCGCCTTCGCGCGCAGCTGGTCGACAACCTGCGCCTGGTGCACGGCGGCCCGCGCCCCGCGCCGCTCGAGGCGCTCGACGTCGCCGCGACGTTCGTGAACTTCGGCCACTGCCTGGCCGAGGGGATGGCGGCGTCGGCCGACGAGCGCCCCCCCTTCCGCTGGACGGCCGAGGGGCACCACCACCTCGATCGCGCGCGCGACGCCGGCCGCGGCGCCGTGATCGTCACCGCGCACGTCGGCTCGTGGGACGCATCAGGAAAGATGATGGGCGAGCGGGGCTTCGAGCTCGCGATCGCGATGGCCCCGGAGCGCGACGACGGGGCGCGCCGCGTGAGCGACGAGGCGCGCGAGCACGCGGGGGTGAAGGTGTTCCACGTCGGCGCCGATCCGCTCTCGGCGCTGCCGATCGCGCAGCACGTTCGGCGCGGCGGCGCGATGGCGCTGCAGATCGATCGCGTGCCGCCGGGCATGCGCGCGCTCCCCTCGCGCCTCTTCGGCCGCGCATGGCCCGTGCCGCTCGGGCCGTTCCACATCGCGCAGATCACCGGCGCGCCGGTGATCCCCGTCTTCACCGCGCGGCTCGGCTTTCTGCATCACCTCGTGCACATCGATCCGCCAATCGACGTGCCCCGGCGCCCGCGCCCCGGCGAGCTCGAGGCGGTGGTGCGCGAGGCGCTCGGGCGGGCCGAGGATTTCATCCGGCGCTTTCCGACGCAGTGGTTCCACTTCGTGCCGCACCCCGAGGTCGGCCCGCACGTCGAGGCGCTGCGTCGCGAGTCGGCGCGCGTCTGGAACTGAGCGCGCGAAGCACGCGATCGACGCGTCGTGATCCGCTGGCTGCCGCGCGTCTCTTCGGACGTGCGCGCGCAGCGGCACCATCACCCCGCGTCCGAGCCGTGGCAGCTGCGCGAAGCAAGCTGGGAGCCCCCGCAGGCTCATGATGGGACACTTTCTTGGCCTGGCGCGTCGCTTCGTGCCGGAGCGGCGGCATGGGCCCGCCCGTCGATCCGACTGATCTTTCGCAGCTCTTCTCGAAGACTGCTGTGAGCGATGCGCTGAAGAGGCGTCTCAACGCGACGATCGAACGGCTCGGAGGCAACCCGCAGTCGAGCTTGCCGCAGGCGCTGGGCGGGGCCGGGTACAAGGGGTTGATGCGCGCCCTGAAGAACCCGCGGGTCGACCCGTCGATCTTGTTCGGTGCGGTCTACGAGCGAACGCTCGATCGCGTCGTGCCCGGCGAGGACGTTCTCTGCATCGAGGACACCACCGACCTAACGTTTGGGGGAGCGCGCGGACGGAAAGACCTGCCGCGCCTCGAAGGCAAGTCGACGGGCTTTCGCGCGCACGTGGCGCTCGCTGTGCGAGCCGACGTCGTGCACTCGGTGCTCGGCGTACTCGATCTGCGGCAGGTGGTCCGCGGCGCGGAAACGAAGGCCGACTTCACCGCGCTCGAGCGATACGAGGATCCCGACAAGGAGTCGCTGCGCTGGTCGCAGACCGTTGAAGCGGCCGAAGCACGCACGGCCGGCCGGGCTTCGCTCATCCACGTGCGCGATCGCGAGGGCGACGACTACGAGCAGCTCGCAACGATGGCTGGCAAGGGGCAGCGTTTCGTGCAGCGTATGCGGCAGGCTCGACTGATCGCCGAGGCGCCGATCGATACGCCGGGGGCGAGGAAGGTTGACGAGGCGTTTGATGGCGTCGCGGGGATCTGCGACCGCGAGGTCATTCTCTCCGCGCGTGCGCAGAGCAAGTCCGATCCACGTCCGCCCGCTGATCGGAAAGTGCATCCCGCACGGCGCCGTCGCGACGCGCGGCTGCGCTTCAACGCGCGTGCGTTGACCATCAGCCGGCCGAAGAACGCCTCGAAGGAACTGCCGGCGACGCTGCCGATCAACGTGGTCCACGTCGTGGAGATCGAGCCGCCGGAGGGTGAGCAGCCCGTCGAGTGGTACCTGCTCACGCGCGAGCCCATCGACACGGTCGAACAGGTCCTGCGCGTGGTGGACATCTATCGTGCGCGCTGGTTGATCGAGACAGCCCAGACGCAAACACGAAAACTCCGGTCCGCTTCGTCCTGCATCGGCGCGTTTTCAAGCTCCAACGGCGATCTCGAGCGGGCGGCGTAGCGAATACTTGGCCCGGCGACGGCGCGTCTGCTGGGGGTCGTTCCGAAAGGGGCGCGCCCCCGCATGCGCAATCGCGTCTGGAAGGTCCAGTGGCGCTCGCAGCCGCAGCCCGACGGTCTGGACCGACTGGGCTCGGCGGTGAAGCTCGCGATCGACCACGCGGGGCGCGCTCGAAGCACGCCAACGACGGGGAGCGACGCGCGGCGGCCGCTCTTCGAGCACGAGAGCGCCGACGGGCGCGAGGAGCTTGACGCATGACGGAACGAGCAGCGATGTACGCGCGCGTCTCGACGGCGCGCCAGGAAGCCGAGCAGACCGTCCAGTCGCAGGTCGACGCGATCGAGCGGGCCTGCAGCGCGATGGGGATCGCGGTCGCATCGGAGCGGCGGTACGTCGATGAGGGATTCAGCGGCTCGCGGCTCGATCGTCCTGGCCTCGATTCGCTCCGAGACGCGGCTGCGGACGGGTTGATTGACGTCGTCTTCGTCTACTGCCCCGATCGGCTCGCTCGCAGCTACGTGCATCAGCACGTCGTGCTCGAGGAGCTGGAGAAGCGATCGGTCCGCGTGCACTTCGTCGAACATCCCATCGGCGAGCGTGCCGAGGATCGTCTCCTGGTGCAGATGCAGGGCGTGATCGCGGAGTACGAGCGCGCAAAGATCCTGGAACGAACTCGCCGCGGTCGGATGCACAAGGTGCGCGCCGGCAAGATGCTGCCGTTTCCGAGGGCCCCCTACGGCTACGCGATCGTGCGCACCGACGACGCGCCCCACGGCATCGTCGTCGTCGACGAGGTGGAGGCAGAGCACGTCCGCGCGATGTACCGATGGGTCCTCGACGAGGGGCTCAGCGCGCGTCAGGTCGCCAAGCGTCTCAACGCGCAGCGCGTGCGGCCGCGACGAGCGAGGGTCTGGGTCGTGGGCAGCGTGCACGTCATCCTGACGAATCCTGCGTACGCCGGCATGGCCACGTACGGCAAACGTGAGCCGAGCGAGCCGAAGCGACCTCGCAAGCCGGGGACGTACAGGAAGAATGCGAAGAGCTCGCATGTCGTGCGCCCGGAGGGGCAGTGGAACCACGTGCCGATCGTGCCGCTCGTGACGGCGAAGGAGCAGGCAGAGGTCGCGGCGCGCCTGTCGCGCAACAAGATCTTCTCGCCACGGAACACGCGCCACGACTACCTGCTGCGCACGCTTGTGACGTGCGGCGAGTGCGGCTGGAAGATGGCGTGCACCCACCAGAAGAGCGTGTGCAAGCGCTACGAGTACTTCTACTACGGCTGCGAGCGCCGCGACCCCGTCGACACCGGTCGCCCGAGCAAGTGCACCGCCCGGCGCGTACGCGCCGACGAGCTCGATGCCGTGGTCTGGGAGGCGCTACGCGGCTGGATCGAGAGCCCCGAGATGCTCCAGAGAGAGATCGACGCCTGGCAGCAGAGTGCGCGAGCTCGTGCCATCACCTCCAAGGAGAGCGCGCGGCTCGACGCCTCACGCAGGCAGCTGGAATCACAGATCGAGCGACTGATCGACGCCTACCAGCGAGGGGCGATCGATGTGGCGCAACTCAAGGCGCGCCGCGAACGTCTGGAGGCCGAGCTCACGAGCAACCGTCTGCGCGCCGAGCAACTCTCCGCGCAGCGGATGGACTCCGCCCGGACCGAGC